>NZ_JBFUCW010000007.1:0-180182 GCF_056405035.1 Pedococcus sp. P2_A3
CCATGAACCCGGCGCCCGCGACCGACTGGAGCGCACCGATCAGCGAGTTGGAGCGCACCCCCTGGTGCCGCCACAGGAACCGGACCCCCTCTCGGTATGCCGCCTGCTCACCTGCCGCTTAACGGCTCGTCGCCCACTTCGCCGCGTTTTCCCCACAGCCTCTCGACAGCAACCGAAGCCCGACAACGTCAGTCGGAGACCGCAATCGTGGGAATGTCACGGCAGGTGGCGCGCTACAGGTCCCCTCAGGGGAGGTCGGGAACGTGCCTTTGCTGGATTCGCTGACGCCGTTCGACGTAGGCCGGGAGTATCTCCACTTCATCGTCGGCAAACCAGGCGAACGGGTCAGTGCTGGCGACCAAGGAGAAGTTGGCCCACGGCTCGAAGGAGCCCGACCTGATCACGAACTTGGCCTCACGGGCGTAGTGGCTGCAGAGGAGCTCGTGGCTGGCCGAGCTGAACGTCGCACCGGATCCGGTGAAGATCTCCTGCACCTCTCGGTAGAGCCCCGGATGGTGCGACTTGAGCTCCGGCGCGAAGACTGCCTCCTCGACGTAGACCTGGTCGAGGACAACCCGCAGCACGTCACGCACGTCGATCAACCCGGGACGTAGGCCGAGGTCGATCCGGTGGGCACCGGCAGGTATCGGGAACCCGGCATCGGTGACGAGGATGGTGTCGGTGTGGCCGAGAGTCGCTAGTGCCTGCGCCAGCTCCGGGTGGAGGAGCGCTCCGCCCTTCATCGCCGCACTCCTGACTCGGCGAGGAACGCCTCCACTGTCGACCGGTCCCGATAGGACGGAACGGTTTCCCAGCCTTCGCAGCACAGGGCAGCGACAGCGTTGGCGAATCGCACCGACTCGACGAGCTCCCGGCCTTCGGCGAGCGCAACGGCGAGTCCAGCGTTGAAGCTGTCACCTGCCCCGTTGGAGTCCACGACGTCCACGGGGTGCGGGGCTACGTGGACATGGTCGTCGGGGGTGAAGAGCTCGGCGCCGTGCTCGCCCCTGGTGATCACCACAGCTCCCACTCCCATCGCAAGCAGACGGTCCGCGATGAGCCGGTTGTCCTCACTGCTGTGGGGATCCAGACCGAGCAGCACCCGCGCCTCAGTCTCGTTGGGGGTGATGAGGTCAACGCCGGCCAGACCTCCGGGGGGCAGCACTGCGGCCAACGGCACGGCAGGGGCCGGGTTGAGGATGGTCAGAGCACCTGCCTGTTTGGCGGCGGCCAAGCCGGCGAGGGCGGTCGCAAGCGGGATCTCCAGCTGCGCCAACACAACCCGTGCCTCTCCGAGCGCGTCTCTCGCCGCCACCACGTCGTCGGTCGAGAAGACTGCATTGGCACCTGGGTCGACGACGATGATGTTGTGCCCTACATCGTCCTTGATGATCAGGCCGACACCAGTGGGCCGCTCCCGGCTCATCCTGACGTGCGTGGTCGTGACACCCTCGTCGGCCAGCAGATCGAGGAACTCCCGACCGAAGGGGTCCTCGCCCACGACGCCGATGAAATCGACGGCTGCCCCCAGTCGCGCCGCCTGCACCGCCATGTCAGATCCCTTGCCCCCAAAGGTCTGTCGGTAGTCTCTGCCCACCAAGGTCTCGCCAGTGGTGGGGATCCGGTCGGCCGTGATGACGATCGCCTTGGCGTAGCTCCCGACCACCGCCACACGGGCTGGCGTGGCGACCTCAGTAGGCATCGACGTCACCCACCAGCCCATCGACGATCTGCGGTGCCGAGCTGGTGCCAACGAGCTCGGCACCGGCCTCGAACATGGCCTTCATCTTCTCCAGCGAGTTGACCTTGCCGGAGACCTTGACGCGGCAGGGTGGACTGATGTTTGCCTTGAGGAGGGCCACATCTTCCACGGTTGCGGCGCAGCCGCCCACACCCCAGCCACTGGACTGCTTCACCCAGTCGATGCCGGCCTCGTAGGCGATTCGGGTCGCAAGCACCTTCTGCTCTTCGTCGAGGTAGCCGAACTCGAGCATCGCCTTGACCTTCATGCCCTCGTCATGCGCGGCCTTGACGATCTCGTTCATGTCGCGGGTGTACTCCTCCAGCTGGCCACCCAGCAGGTAGCCGGGGTGGGGCGGGAAGTCGAACTCGTCAGCCCCCGCCTTGGCAAGCTCCCGCAGTGCCGCGAGCCGCATACCCAGGGTGTCGTTGGCCATGGGGAAGTTCAGGGTCGAGGCAACCTTGACGTCGGAACCCGCCAACACCTCCTTGCCCAGCGAGACCCACACCGGCGCGATCATGGCGGCGTCGAACCCGTACTCCCGGGCGGTACGCAGGTGCTCGAGCACTCCATCACGGGTGAGGTCAGGGTTGACGTTGGTGTACTGAATGGCCTTGGCGACGGCCTTGGAGTCGGCAAAGTCGATCATGAGTGGTCCTTTTTCGGTGATGGATTGAGTCACGTGGGCTGGGTCAGCCGTAGGCCGGCCCGGTCGGAGCGGACATGGGGGCCGTTGGCGGTGGACCACGGGACCCCCGCGGGGGCGCCGATGGCGGACTCGTCAACGACGAGCCCGCTTCCTGGCTGGTCGCCGAGGACCAGGCCCCCGTCGGCAACCGTGTGGTCGACGCTGAGCCCTAGTGGCTCTTCGAGGTTCTGTACCTCGATGGCGATGACGTTGGGAAGGGCCGTCGATGCTGCCGCCAGGGGATTCGTGTGGTAACCCACCGGACTGACTGGGAGGTCGTACGCGTGGGCGAGGGCGGCCACCCGCAGGAAGTGGGTGATTCCCCAGACACTGCCGGCTTGCACGACGTCGACCCCCTGGGCCGCGAGCAGTGATCGGTACTGCTCGAGCCCTGTGAGGTTCTCCCCGGTCGCGACCGCGGCCTTGATGCCGCGGCGCACGAGGTGATGACCGTCGGCATCCCAGCGCCGTACGGGCTCCTCGACCCAGGTGAGGTCGAGGTGTTCCTCGAGCATGCAGACGTGACGGATCGCTTCCTTGGGCTGCCAGACCTCGTTGGCGTCGAGCATGAGCGCGGGCGAGGCGTTGCCTCGCGACAAGACGTCGCGCACCAGCCGCAGGCGGACGAGATCGCGAGTCGGATCGAGCCCTCCCTTCACCTTCGCGGCCGTAAAGCCTCGGGCGGCGAACGACTCGTACACCTCGACCAGCTCGTCGTCGCTCAGACCCGCGTCGAGCCCCGAGGCGTAGCCCGGAACGAATCGATCCCTGCCCCCGAGCAGGCGCCACAATGGTTCTCCGGCGAGCTTGGCCTTGAGGTCCCACAGCGCCATGTCGAGAGCCCCGACAGCTCCGAACGTCGCGCCTTGGTGCCCGGTCTTGAACACCTGCCGGAGCATTCGGTCGTACAGGGCGACGACCGCGCGCGGGTCCTCTCCTTCGACGGCCGCGAATACGCGGTCGACATCGCGATGTGCCCCGAGGCCGATGCCCTCGACCCCTTCGTCGGTCTCGATGATCAAGATGGGCACCTCGGTCACGGCGTTCGGGATGAACCCGTTGGCGTCGCCGACGGAGCGCCCCCACCGGTGGTAGGTCGTGAGGCTGCGGTATCCAGTGATCTTCATGTCAGCCCTTCGTGGCGCCGGCGGTCAGGCCGGTGACGAGGAACCGCTGGGCGATCAGGAAGACCACGAGCACCGGTGCGACGGATACGAGGGTGGCCAGCACGAGTTCCGGGGGGCTCACGGCCGCGTTGGCACCCACGACAGGGTTGAAGTTGGGTGTGGAGGCGAGCATCTGCGTCAGGCCGACCTGCATGGGGTAGGCATCGCTGCCCGGGAGCATCACGTACGGCAGGAAGAAGTTGTTCCAGTTCTGCACGAAGCTGAAGAAGCCCACCAAGGCCACCACCGGGGTGGAGAGGGGAAGCACGATCGATGTGAAGGTCCGCAGCTCCCCGCAGCCGTCGATCTTGGCCGCCTCGAGCAGCTCGCTGGGCATGGCCGTGGAGAAGTAGATGTAGGCCAGGTAGACGCCGAACGGGAAGAACGAGTAGGGCAGAACAACTGACAGGGGCGTGTTGACCAGGCTGACGTAGTTGATCTCGAGGAAGATGGGCAGCACGAGCGAGGTCGCAGGCATCAGCATCACGACGAGGGTCGCCACGAGCAGCAAGCGCCTGCCGCGAAACCGCATCTTTGCCAGTGCGTACCCGGCAGGGACGCTCACGAACAGGGTCAGGACCAGGGCCAGGCCTGCATAGAGAACCGAGTTGGTCATCCAGGTGCTGATGGCCCCGTCCTGGAACGACATCAGGGCGTTCCAGTTCTCGCGCAGGGCGGACAGGCTCCCGAGGCTGAACGGTCCGCTGTTCACCAGTTCGCGCGGGCCCTTGGTGGCCGCCAGGAAGAGCCAGATGACCGGTACGAGGAAGAACAGGGCGAACACGCCGAGCACGACGGCCATCAACGCGCGACCGGCGAAGGTACCGGAGGTGGGTGATTTGCTTGGCCTCTTGGGGACCGCTTGAGTGGCTTGGCGTCGGCTGTGCGGTGCTGTGGTGGTTGTCATGCCGTTTCCTTCAGTCCGTCTCGAAGAGTCGGCCGCGGGCGACGAAGAGTCCCGCTGCAAGGGCGGCAACGACGAGCAACATGATCGAGATCGCCGCTGATCCGTTGAAGTCGTTCTGACCGAAGGCGTAGATGTAGGCAAGCTGGTTGACGCTGTAGTCGTTGGGAACCACGCCGAAGCTGGCCTGCGAGACGAGCTGGGGTTCCACGAACAGCTGCGTTCCCGCGGCAAGGGAGAGGATCAGCATGTAGACGATCGACTTGCGGATCATCGGCAGCTCGATCTGCAATGCGCTGCGGACAGGACCGCATCCGTCGACCTTGGCGGCCTCGATGACCTCCGTGGGAATCGTGTTCAGGGCGCCGTAGAGCACCAGGATCCAGCCGCCAGCACCAATCCAGAAGGCGATGAGGGCGAAGATCACCGGTAGGTGTCCCGGCGCCACCACCTGCTGGAAGGTCTCGGAACCGGTGGCCTTGAGCACCCAGGCCACCGGGCTCACCGTGGGGTCGAGGAGGAAGAGCCACAGCAGGACACTCGAGGCACCTGCCAGGGCGCCGGGGATGTAGTACGCGAACCGGACGAAGGTCTTGGTCCGGCGTCGCGCCAAACGGTTCATGACCAAAGTCAGAGTCACGACAAAGACGGAAAGGAGCAGGAGCCAGATTGCGACGAACGCTGCGACGTGACCCACAGCTGGGAGGAACCGGAAGTCGGTGGCGGCCTTCGTGAAGTTGGACAGCCCCGCGAAACCCCCCGATCCAGTGGTGAACGCAAGGTAGAGGGAGTAGAGCACCGGGATGACCCCGAAGAACATGAACAGGATGGCGAACGGCGCCACGAACAGGTACCCGGCCTTGCCGTTCCCCCGGGAGCTGGCGACGGGCCGGCTCCCGGGGATCGTTGCAGTGGGGATGGCCATGGTGTCAGCTGGTCTTGACCTGGTAGCCGAGGATCTTGGCTTCGTTCTCGATCTGCTTCTGCCACGCGGGGAGCAGGGACTCGATGGTCTCGCCCTTGGTCATACCCGCTTGGACGACCTTGGCCCAGATCGCTTCCTGGCTGAAGGACGGCGAGCCCCAGCCCGACCAAACCTCTCCGGCTGCCTGCTGGAGGGCAGGAGCGATGTCACCGGCGTAGTACCCGCTCTTTTGCGTCTCGGCCAGCCATGCCGTGGCCGCCTGGCTGTATGCCGGGTACGTCGGGAGGAGCGTGCCCCCGACTGCGGACTGGCTCGTGACCCAGGTTGCCAAGTCGGCCGCTGCCTTGAGGTTCTTGCTGTGGGCGGAAACCCACCACGCGCCGCCACCGACGTTGCCCGTCGCCGCAGAACCGCCATCCCATGCCAGCGGAGGGGCGACTGCAAGTTCACCCTTCGGCGTCTTGAGCGTGCCTTGGAAGACGGCGCCGCCGTACCACGACGGACCCGGCAGCATGAGGACCTTGTCAGCCTTGGTCTTGGCGAACTCCGGGCCGAACAGCGACAGGGTCGACATGGACTTGTTGGCGATCAGTCCGTCGAGGAGCTTGGCCGCCTTCACACAGTTGGGGTCTCCCGTGTTCACCGTGAGCTTCTTGGGACCGTCGACCTGGTTGGCGGGGCACTGGGCGGCCCACATGTAGATCTCCGGGGCCCAAGCGTCGCCGGCGGTGCCGACCAGGTATCCCGGGTGCTCCGTGGACACCTTGTTCCCGAGCTGCTCGTACTCCGCCCACGTCTTGGGGACTGAGTACCCCCACTGGTCCATCAGCTTCTTGTTGTACCAGAGCACATTCTGAGCCAGGTCATTGCGGAGGCAGTAGGCCACGCCGTCGAGGGTGCACACATCGAGCGCGCCCTTGGAGTACCCGTCGAGGGTCGCGGTGGGGACCAGCCCCTTGTTGACCGGGGCGAGGGCGCCAGTGCCGCTCAGTGAGCCCCACGCAGCCGAGTTGTTGTCCGTCGTGAAGGCGACGTCGGGCCAGCCTGAGCCGGAGCGGTCGAAGAGCTGCGTCTTGGTCTTGAATGAGTTTGACCCGTTGGCATTGCCGTCGTACGCGACGATCTTGACCTTGACGTCGGGGTGCGCCGCGACATAGGCCTCGGCGACCGGCTGGCGGGTCGAGTCGACCCACACGGTGATCTCGGCCTTCGCGTCCTGCGCTGCGGTCTTGAAGCCGAAGGGACTCCCGGCATCCGCAGTGTTCTTGGTGCTGCCAACGCTCTGCCCGCCGGCGCAGGCGGCGAGGGCGAGCGCGCAGGCAACGGCAGTTGCTGCGACAACGGCCCGCGGCGTCCGAGCGGCCGCTGAAGCTGCTCTGGATGGGGTGTTCCGCATTCCGATACCCATGGGATGACTCCTTCGTCAAGCAAGGTCCTGAGCGGCCCGGTGCCGCGATGCTGACTCCTAAGATATAATACATATGATGATTAGGCAATATGAAGATCCGGCTACCATCCGCCCAAGACACTTGCACCGGAAGAAGGTGACACCATGACGACCGAGGACAGCAGGTGGACCGCCCCGGCTCCGGCCCAGCGCTCCAGCTTGGGGACGGTGGTCGTCGCGACCCTGGTGGACCAGATCGTCAGCGGGGCACTGCCCGTCGGCACGATTCTGCCCTCCGAAACCGAGCTCGGGGAGCAGCTCGGCGTCTCCCGGACGGTCATTCGCGAGTCGGTGAAGACCCTCCAGGCCAAAGGGCTGCTGTCAAGCCGCCAGGGGGTTGGCACCGTCGTGCGCTCCATGGACGCGTGGGACCTCATCGACGACGTGGTCCTCAGCGCGATGGTCAAGCACGACGAGTCGCTCGGCATCCTCGACGACCTCGTGTCGGTCCGGGCGGCGCTGGAGATGGCCATGGCAGAGGAGGCCTGCAGGGGTCAGCAGGCCCCTGATCTGAGTGCGCTCCGACTGGCCTATGCCGAGATGACGGAGGGCTCGGAGGATGCCCAGGCCTTTGCTCGGGCAGACGTGCAGTTCCACGATGCCGTGATGACTTTGTCCGGAAACCGGCTGGGCCGGGCCATTGTCACCAGCATCCACGACCAGGCCCGCACCACCGGTCGCTACCACGGCTCGGCGACACGGTCCAACATCGACATCACGCTGGCGGAGCACCGGGCCATCCTCGAGGCCTTGGAACACCGCGACGGCGCCCGCGCCGGGCAGGCGATGCGAGCACACATCCTCGGGTCGTGGGAGCGACGCCGGCCGGCCGCCGCGGATGCGCGCGGGACCACCGCTGCCGGCTGACGCTTCAGAGAAGCCCTTCGACCACTCGGGCTGCCTCGTCCCAGAACGCCCCGGGCACGGGCTCGGACAGCCACGCGACGGAGGAGTCGACATGTTCGGGCCGACCGAGCCCTGCGACGACGCTCACGACAGCGGGGTGCCGGAGGGGGAACTGAAGTGCGACCTGGGGCAGGGTGCACCCGTGTTCACGCGCGAGGGCGGCGAGGTCACGGGCCGCCTGCAGTAGAGGTGCATCCGGGGCGTCGTAGTTGAAGTGCGATTCTGCGCGGGGATCGGCGCGCGCCAGAAGGCCGGAGTTGAACGGGGCAGCAGCCACGACGCTGACCCCTCGACCCAGGCAGGTGTCGAGCAGCGGCCCGCCCGTGCGGTCGAGCAGGGTCCATCGCCCGGCCAGCATGACGACGTCCAGGTCGCTCTCCTGCACGAAGCGCAGCGGCCCCTGCCACTGGTTCATTCCCACGCCAACCGCCTTGACGATCCCTTCGTCACGCATGCGCACCAGTTCGGGCAGCGCTCCGTCGAGCGCCTCTTGGATGAAGTCGTCGGGGTCGTGCACTAGCGCAACATCGACCTGGTCGACACCCAGCCGCTCGAGGCTCTCCTCCAGGCTGCGACGCACTCCTGGGCCCGAGTAGTCCAGCTCACGGCGCAGGTCGTCGGCGACGTCGAACTGCTGGGCCATGTCGGACCCCGTGGCGTCTTCGTTGGGGACCAGCAGGCGACCGACCTTGGTGGAGAGGACGTACTCGGCACGCGGCCGATCACGCAACGCCGCTCCCAGTCGCCGCTCAGACAGCCCGAGCCCGTAGTGGGGCGCCGTGTCGAAATAGCGAATTCCGTTGTCCCACGCCGCATCCACCACCGCATGGGCCTGCTCGTCTCCGACGGCTCGATACAGGTTCCCGAGGTTGGCGCCGCCGAAGCCCAGCGTCGTCAGCTCCACATCGGTTGTCCCTAGCCGTCGCCTTTCGAGGTCTGTCACGACAGGCCGTACCAGTTGATCGCAGTGCCCCCGAGGACCGCGTGCTGCTCAGCCGGTGAGAGCTGTGCGACGAGCTCTTCGTTCGCGCTCCACACCGTGGCGTAGTCGCTACGGATGAGGCAGACGGGCCAGTCGGAGCCCGCCATCATCCGCTCGGGACCGAAGACCGCCAGCGCGTGGGCGGCATACGGCTCCAGGTCGGCGACCGACCAGGTCGGCGACGCTTCGGTGACCATCCCGGACAGCTTGCAAGCCACGTTCTCGGAGGACGCGAGGTCGGCGAGGTGGGCGGACCAAGGCTCGAATTCGCCCGCCGCGATCGAGGGCTTGCCGAGGTGGCTCAGGACGAACCGAAGTTCCGGCGCGTGCCGGGCAGTCTCGATCGCGGCGGGGAGCTGGTGTTGGTGGATGAGGAAGTCGAACGCAAGCCCCGCGCAGGCAACGGCCCTCAGCCCACGCCGCACGTCTTTGCGGTTCAGCCACAGCGGGTCGGCCTCGCCCTGCGCCTGGTGTCGCAGCCCCACCAGGTGCTCCCCGCCCGGCGAGGACTTCAGCTCGGCGATCCGCTCCGACACATCCGGAGAGGTCAGGTCGACCCATCCGACCACGCCGCGGACGACTGGGGTGTTGGCGGCCATAGCCAGCAGCTCAGGCGTCTCTGCCGCGACGTTGATCGTCTCGACGAGCACAGTCCCGCTGACGTGGGCGGCAACAAGTTGCGGCTCGAGCTCGTCGATCGTGAAGGTTCGGTCGATTCCGGAAAAGTGCGTCGTCCATCCCTGAGGCCGGACGTCCAGGTCCCAGACGTGGTGGTGGGCGTCGATGCGATCGGTGGTCGCTGGGGTTTTGGTGGTCTCGGAGATGCGAGTCTTCTCAGTCGCCATGGCGGTCCTCCGACGCTGCGGTGTGCAGGGCGTGGTGCAGGTCCTCGCGCTCGGACCACAGGGTGACGACAGGCCCGTGACGTGAGGTCACGACCTGGGTCGCAGTCGAAGCCGGTCCATCCCGCCGTCCACGGCCAACGTCGTGCCAGCCGTCGACCCGGCAAGAGGGGAGGCGAAGTAGGCGACGGCGTGGGCGATCTCCTGCGGCGTCACAAGTCGGCCGTGGGGCTGCCTGGCCTCCAACGCCGCCCGCTCGGCGACCGGGTCATCGGCGGCGCTCAGCAGGCGTTGCACCCATGGGGTATCGGCCGTACCGGGATTCACCGCGTTGACCCGGATGCCCTCGGGCAGCAGGTCCGCCGCCATGGCGAGCGTCAGCGATAGAACGGCGCCCTTGCTGGCGGAGTAGACCGCTCGCTGGGGCAGGCCCGCGGTCGCCGCGATGGAGCAGATGTTGACGATGGCGGCGTGGTCCGACCCGCGCAGACTTGGCAGTGCAGCGCGAGTCACGCGCACGATGCCGAGGACGTTGATGTCCAACACCCTGAGCCACTCTGCGTCGTCGTTGCCATCGACGCCGCCCTGGGCGCCGATGCCGGCGTTGTTGACGACGATGTCGAGTCCCGCGAGAGTGGCGACCGCCTCCGTGACTGCTGCCCGGACAGCGGCGTCGTCGCTGACGTCGGCTGCGACGGCGAGGTGCCTGCCACCAACGACGGGGGCGACATCGCGGTCCAGGACTGCGACCGCCGCACCGCGGTCAGCCAACAGGTCGGCGATCGCCAGACCGATGCCCGAGGCGCCCCCGGTGACGAGCGCCTTGAGGCCTGCGAACTCTGCAGTGTCAGTCATCACGCAGCCCCGAAGGTCTGGCGCTGCCGTCCAAGCCCGTCGATCTCGAGCTCGACGACGTCCCCGGCCTTGAGGAAGGGCGTGCCCGGCACGCCGAGGGCCACTCCGGCAGGGGTGCCGGTGTTGATCACGTCACCGGGGTAGAGCGTCATGAACTGGCTGATGTAGTGGACGAGGAAGTGGGCTCCGTAGACCATGTCTGACGTCTTGCCGTCCTGCTTGAGCTCGCCGTTGACCCAGAGCCGGAGGGTGAGCGCCTGCGGATCAGCCACCTCGTCGGGGGTCACCAGCCACGGGCCGAACGGGTTGAACGTCGCGCAGTTCTTGCCCTTGTCCCACTGTCCCCCGCGTTCGATCTGGAACTCACGCTCGGAGACGTCGTGGCTGATGGCGTAGCCCGCGATGTGCGCGGCCGCGGCGGCGGGGCTCTCGAGGTAGGCCGCCTCGCGGCCGATCACGACTGCGAGCTCCACCTCCCAGTCGGTCTTCGCCGAGGCCCGCGGCACAAGGACCTCGTCGTCCGGTCCCACCACTGTGTCGGGAGCCTTCATGAACAGCACGGGTTCGCTCGGGACGGCGGCACCTGTCTCGGCGGCGTGGTCGCGGTAGTTGAGCCCGACACAGACGATCTTGCCGATCTTGGCCAACGGGGGGCCGAACCGCGCGGACCCGTCAATGACGGGCAGCCCGCCGGCGCATAGCGCCCGCCTCACGGTCGTGTCGAGGTCCCCTGACAGGACGGTGCCATCCAGGTCTCCGATCACGGTGCCGAGGTCGCGCCAGGCCCCCGACTCGTCCTGGACTGCGGGGCGCTCTGCCCCAGCGGCCCCGATGCGTGCCAACTTCATGGGTACTGCCTCTCCTTGCCCACCGGGTGGCACAGGCCGCGCGCTGGGTGTGGTGGTCCGGGTCACGTGTACCCGACGGATGACACGCTCTCAATGCGCTCAATCATTATTCGTCATACGTATTCTGTCAAGGCGCTTTTCTGGCTATGCTGCGGCCATGAGCGCAAGCCTGTCCTCGCCGTGGCCACGCCGGCCACGTCGTCTCGCCACCGCCGTGGTCGAGGAGCTGGTCGACCGTATCGTCAGCGACGAACTGGTGACCGGCGACAGCCTGCCCACCGAACCGGTGCTGTGTGAGACCTTCGGCGTGAGCCGCACTGTCGTGCGTGAAGCGGTGAAGGCGCTCGAGGCGATGCGCCTGGTCACGGTCCAGCAGGGTCAGGGGACGCGAGTCCGGCCCCTAGCCGACTGGGACCTGCTGAACCCCACAGTGCTGTCGGCCGTTGTTCGCCACGACGCTGGCAACTCGATCCTGGAGGACCTGGTCGACGTTCGCCGGGCGCTGGAAGCCCAGATGGCCGGCCAGGCCGCCACCAACGCCACGGAAGCGGACCGCGCTGCAATCACCGAGTGCATGACTGCGCTCGACGGCAGCATCGACGACGCCACGGCATACCTGACGGCTGATGTGGCCTTCCACGACGCAATCATGGCCGCCTCACGAAATCGTCTGGGGCGAGCCATGATCCGCACCGTGACCGTCGAGGCTTATCGCAGCATGCGTTTCGTCGGCGACCCCTCCAAGGAGCACATCCGGTTGACCCATGAGGCCCACCAGCGGGTTCACGAGGCAGTTCTTGCCGGTGACGCCGAAGCGGCCGCGCAGGCCATGGACGAACACATCCTTGAATCGTGGCAGCGCAGGCGCCCGACCAGGGAGAAGTAGTGAAGATCGCCTTGTTCGTCACGTGTCTCGGCGACGTCCTGTTCCCCGGCGTCGGCAGGGCCACCGTCACAGTGTTGGAGAGACTCGGGCACCAGGTCGTCTTTCCGCAGGCCCAGACCTGCTGCGGTCAGATGCACACCAACACCGGCTACCAGCGAGATGCGGTGGGTCTGGTGCGTCATCACGTGGAGGTGTTCGAACGGGCGCTCGCAGATGGCTGCGAGGCCGTCGTGGCGCCGTCCGGGTCGTGTGCCGGGTCGGTGCGCCACCAGCACGCGGCGATCGCGCGGCGCGCTGGTGACGAGGCGCTTGCAGTCCGCGCGGAGGCGGTCGCGGCACGGACGTTTGAGCTGTCGCAGCTGCTCGTCGACGTGCTCGGCGTGACCGACGTCGGCGCCTCCTACCCGCATCGGGTGACCTACCACCCCACCTGCCACTCGCTGCGCCTGCTCGGCGTCGGCGAAGCCCCGTTGCTGCTTCTTCGGGCGGTCCGCGGCATCGACCTGGTGGAGCTTCCCGCCGCCGACGTGTGCTGCGGGTTCGGGGGCACCTTCTCGGTCAAGAACGCCGAGACCTCCACGGCCATGCTGGCCGACAAGATGTCCGCGGTGCTCACGACCAGGGCGGAGGTGGTCACCGCCGGCGACTCCTCGTGCCTGATGCACATCGGCGGCGGCCTGTCCCGCCTCAAGACAGGGGTGCGGCCCGTGCACCTGGCAGAGATCCTCGCGAGCACCGCATGAGCACCTTCCTCGGTATGCCGGGTGGTCGGGTGCGCGGACCGGCCGCTGACACCGCCGTGGGTCACCTCACCGGCGAGCGGTCGTTCCCCGTCGCAGCGCACGACGCGCTCGCCGACACCCAGCTGCGGCGCAACCTGGCCCACGCCACCTCGACGATCCGGGCCAAGCGCGCCAGCGTCGTGGCCGAGGTGCCGGACTGGGAGGCGCTGCGCGACGCCGGCTCGGCGATCAAGGCCGACACGATGGCGCGGCTGCCCGAGCTGCTCGAACAGCTCGAGGCCAACGTCATCGCCCGTGGTGGGACGGTGCACTGGGCCCGTGACGCCGCCGAGGCCAACCAGCTCGTGACCGACCTCGTCCGTGCGACGGGCGCCGACGAGGTCGTCAAGGTGAAGTCGATGGCGACCCAGGAGATCGGGCTCAACGAGGCGCTCGAGGCCGCGGGGATCACCGCCCACGAGACCGACCTGGCCGAGCTCATCGTCCAGCTCGGCCACGACAAGCCGTCCCACATCCTCGTCCCGGCCATCCACCGCGGGCGAGCCGAGATCCGTGAGATCTTCGCCCGCGAGATGCCCGGCGTCGACCCCGCCCTGACCGACGAGCCGGCCGTGCTCGCTGCCGCCGCTCGCACCCACCTGCGTGAGGTGTTCCTGCGGGCCCGGGTCGCGGTGTCCGGTGCCAACTTCGGGGTCGCCGAGACCGGCACCCTGACCGTGGTCGAGTCCGAGGGCAACGGACGGATGTGCCTCACATTGCCCGAGACGCTCATCACGGTCATGGGTATCGAGAAGGTGGTCCCGACCTGGCGCGACCTGGAGGTGTTCCTCCAGCTGCTGCCGCGGTCATCCACCGGTGAGCGGATGAACCCCTACACGTCCACCTGGACCGGGGTCACCCCCGGTGATGGCCCGCAGGACTTCCACCTGGTGCTGCTCGACAACGGCCGCACCCGAGCCCTGGCCGACGAGCTGGGACGCACCGCCTTGCACTGCATCCGCTGCTCGGCCTGCCTCAACGTCTGCCCCGTCTACGAACGCACCGGCGGCCACGCCTACGGCTCGGTCTACCCCGGACCGATCGGCGCCATCCTCACCCCCCTGCTGACCGGGCTCACCGGCGGCGACGACCCCAACGACTCCCTGCCCTACGCCTCCAGCCTCTGCGGCGCCTGCTACGACGTCTGCCCCGTCAAGATCAACATCCCCGACCTGCTCGTCCAGCTGCGCGCCGAGCACACCGAGGCACGCGCCAGCACCCACCGGCTGCCCAGCCCCGAGGCCGCCGCCATGAAGGCGGCCGCCTGGGCGATGGCCGACGAGGGGCGCTTCGCGAAAGCCGGCCGTGCCGCGGCGGTGGCACGACACGGCATACGGAGGGGGAAGCCGCGCATCCCGCTCCCGCCGCCACTCAACGGCTGGACCGCCTCGCGCGACGCACCGACCCCGGCAGCCGAGTCGTTCCGCGACTGGTGGACCCGCACCCGAGGAGCCTCGTCGTGAGCGCCCGCGAGGAGGTGCTGGCCCGCATCCGCGGCGCCCTCGGCGAGGACCCGTCCGCGCCGCCGGTCCCCCGCGCCTACCGCCAACAGGGGAGGTATGCCGCGGGCGCGCCCGAGCTCGTCCTCCAGCTCGTCGACCGGCTCGAGGACTACCGCGCCACCGTCGTCCGGATCGGCGCGGACGACGACGACTCCATCGGACGCGCCGTTGCCGACGCCCTGGCCTCTCGTGAGATCGGACAAGCGATCACCCCCGCCGGCACGCCGCGGAAGTGGGCCGCCTGGCTCGCCGACGTCATCGTGGACGACGGCTCGCTCGACGCACGCGGCCTCGACCGCGTCCCCGCCGTCGTCACCGGGTCCGTCGTGACCATCGCCGAGACCGGCACCATCGTCCTCGACGGTGGTGAGCTGTGTGGGCGACGCGCGATCACCCTGGTGCCCGACACCCACGTCTGCGTCGTGCGCGTCACGGACATCGTCGAGACCGTCCCCGAAGGCCTGCAGCGAGTCGACCCCCAACGCCCCCTCACCTTCATCAGCGGACCCTCAGCCACCAGCGACATCGAGCTCGACCGCGTCGAAGGCGTCCACGGCCCCCGCACACTCATCGTCGTGGTGGCGGGATAGGACGCCAGCGAGAGGGCAGCCCAAGCGAGCGTTGACAGGGGTGGTCGGTCACCATTGAGCCACTCAGGGCCGTAAAACCTTGGGGACGAGGTCGGTGACCACCCACGTCTCGTCGGAGTCCGATGGCTCTCCATCTCTGATGAGTCGAAGTCGCGATACGGAAGAGGTACTGAATGGCGTGTGACTGGGCAGCTGTGCCAAAGGTTCTGCGGCCAAGAGGCGGTTGACAGGGCCGCGTGGACGCGGTCCTCAACAAAGGGGCTGCGACAGTCCAAGGCAGGCCATGAACCCAGAATTCTCCGTGCATTCTCCCGCGTACCCCGCAGAGCGCAGGTCTGGGCCGCTGCCAGCCGGACACGTTCACGGACGCCAACAAGAGCCCCTGACCCGCGTTCCGCTGATCAGGGGCTCCTCTTGCACTGGGTGGCAGGTGAAGGATTCGAACCYTCGAAGCTTTCGCGATGGAATTGCAGACCGTCGTATGCCGTCCGCCCACCAGCAGCTTCTCGGCTCACGAATGCACTTACGCCGCGAATTCGCCACAGAGACTCGATGGCAACCGGAGTCATGCGACGCAGCCGCGCACGACAACTGAAAACTAGATCCGACCCGCGGCGGGTGCTGGAATCTGTTGTCGGAGCGGGCCGTACACACCTATCAGTAGAAGTCGGGGCGTCTGTCGTGGAAGAGGTGGTTGTGTTCGCCGATTTGTTTGTCACGGCCGGCTCGGAGATCCAGCTCGCATCGGGCCACGCCTGAGTCGTCAGCCTGGGCCGCCACCCAACCGTCGTGGTTGATCACAGTCGTGCCCTCGGTCCAGTCCTGGCCACGCTCGGTTCCGCTGCGGTCGCAGCAAATGATGGCCATCTTGTTGGTTCGTGCGGCGGCCTGGGCGATGACGACCTCTGGTGGTCGTTCGCCGTCCGGTCTCGGGACGAGCGGCCAGTTGGTCGGCACGACGAGGGCGTCCGCGCCGCGCATCGCCGCGCTGCGGGTGTACTCGGGAAACTCAAGGTCGTAGCAGACCATGAGACCAAGCCGCCCCAGAGGTGTGTCGACCACCGGGGCCGCGGAGGCACCGGGCTGGAAGACGGCCTTCTCCTTGTCCCACAGATGGACCTTGCGGTAGTTCGCGATGACACCTCGGCGGTCGAACAGCAGCGCGCTGTTGTAGACCAGGTCGTCCTCACCGAGCTCGGCATAGCCGCACGCGACGATCGTGTCCTTGGGAACGGCTGCGATCCACTCACTGACAGCGTCGCCGGTGATCCTCAGCGCCAGCCGCCGGGTCTCCTGCGCGTCCTGAAAGACGTATCCGGACGAGGCGAGCTCGGGCAGCACCAGCAGGTCCGCATCTCCGCTGTCCGAAATGGCGTCGAGGATCTGGCTGTGGTTGTGCGCTGGCTCCCCGACCCGGGGAGCCAGCTGCCGGCACACCAGCGACGTCACGCGAACTCTTCGAGCGCGGAGATCTCAGCCACCGGGTGATCGTCGTGCTCCACCATCCGCGCACCTACCCGGCCCGCCAGTCCCGGCACCCCCGTGACCACCAGGGCCGCGATGGCGAGCACCGCCAGGACCACCCACGGGAAGATCCGGTACGGGCCCTCGACACCGACCACATTCTTGTAGATCGTGTACAGCACGAACGCCATGGCCAGGATCGGCACGACGGCCTGCCACCGAGGAGCCCGCCCCTGGTCGTTCATGAACAGGAACCGGAAGGCTCCGGCCGTGGCCAACGCATAGGCAACGAGCAGCGCGATCGTGCCCAGAGTGAGCCAGTAGAACGTCGCGTCGAGCACGGCGGTGCCGGCCAGGCGCTGGCCCACGGAGAAGCACAGGATGAGGGCCGTCACGATGACTATGGTCCCGATGGGAGCGCCGCGACGCGAGAGGCGCACGGGCGGCCCATCAACCCCGGCGTCCCGCAGGAGTGCGTAGGTGACACGCGCCGCACCGTTGACCGTGCCGAGTGTGATCGCGAACAGGCTGACGCTGGCCATCAGGTTGAGCAAGACCGCCATGGCGCTGCCGAGGTAGGCCGTTGCGAGGTCGCCGTACGGGTCGTCAGCACCAGCGAAGGCCTTCACCTGCGCGGCGCTGCCGCCGTACCCGACCACCTGTCCGACGATGGTCAACAAGAAGAAGACGGCCACGACCACGATGGTGATCTTCAAGGCCCGTGGTATGCCGCGTTTCGGATCCATGGTCTCCTCGCCGAGCGCGGCGGCGCCTTCGAAACCCGCGAAGGCGAGGAAGCCGAAGACTGCGGCACCTGCAATGGTGCCGGCATCGGCGCCGTGGGGCAGTGCGAAAATGTCCCAGCTGAAGGTCTGACCGTCCGGGGCGTGTCCCGTGCCTACGCGCACGAGGATCACGAGGCTGAGCAACGCCACCAACGCAGCGCCGACCAGTTCTGAGACCAGCAGCACCTTGGTCAGCACCCGGACCTCGGTGAGCGCCAGGGCCACCACGATCGCCAGCGCGACGACGGCCGTCCAGACCCACTCACTGGTGCCCGCCGGGACGATGTGCAGACCCGAGAGCACCTTGTTGAAGAACAGGGCGATCTCGATGGTGGACCCGGTGCCGATCGTGGTGTAGGCCATGGCCAAGGCGGCACCCGCCACAAAACCAGCCCGTGGTCCGAGGGTGCGGCCCACCACGGCGTAGACCGACCCGGTGTGCGCGATGTAGCCCGACATCTTGATGAACCCGTAGCCGACGAGAACCACACCGACGATGGCGAAGATGAATGCCCAGGTCGCGGCATGCCCGAGGAGGCTGGCCGCGCCGACACCCAGCAGGGCCATCGCACCCACAGGGCCGATGAGCCCGACCGAGAACGCGGCCGCGTCGACGACGCGAAGTTCGCGCCGAAGCAGTCCGGGTGTGAATTCTTCGACGTGTTCCGGAGATCGATGCGGCATGACGTTCCTCATTCGTTCAGGGGGATGTACGGGGAGGGTGGAGCAGGGTCAGGCGTTGTAGCTCCGCAGCCGAAGAGTGGCCGTGCGCTCGTGCGCCTCCATGCCCTCGAACTGCGCGATTCGCTCCACATAGCGCGCGAGCTCAGGCGTCGCCTCACGCGTCGATCGCTGGTAGGTCAGTGGACGAAGGAAGCGAGACACTGAGAGCCCGGCGTTGGAGCGAGCTCCTCGTCCGGTGGGCAGCACGTGGTTGGTGCCTGCCATCCCCTTGTCCGAGTATGCGACCGTCGACCACGGTCCAAGGAAGATCGAGCCGTAGCTGGTCAGATGGTCGTGGTACCAGTCGTCGTCCGCAGTGAGCACCTCGAGGTGTTCGGGGGCAAGCAGGTCCATGAGCTCGACCGCGGTCTCGCGCGTGTCGGCCAGATAGACCGTGCCGTAGTCCCGCCACGCAGGCCCCGCGATCTCCCGCGTGGAGAGCGTCTCGAGCTGGCGGTCGACCGCCGCGATGACCTCCTCCCCCAAGGCCCTGGACGTCGTGACCAGCGACGCCGGCGACTGGAGGCCGTGCTCCGCCTGCCCGAGCAGGTCCGCAGCGACCATCTCGGGGTCTGCGGTCTCGTCCGCGATCACCGCGACCTCGGACGGCCCCGCCAGCAGGTCGATGCCCACGCGGCCGAACAGCTGCCGCTTCGCCTCGGTGACGTAGGCGTTGCCAGCGCCGACGATCATGTCGACAGGCGCCTCACCCACCAGCCCGAAAGCCAGCGCGGCCAGGGCCTGGACTCCGCCGAGGACGAAGGCGCGGTCCGCTCCTGACAGGTACGCGGCATACAGCACCGCGGGGTGGCCCGCCTCGGGGGTGACCGGCGGGGTACACACCAGCACCGTCGGCACGTCGGCAGCCTTGGCCACGCCCACGGTCATGAAGGCGCTGGCCAGGATGGGGAAGTTGCCAGCCGGCAGGTAGGCGCCGACCCTCGGCACCGGGAGGTAGCGGAAGCCGGTCACCAGTCCGGGCTCGAGCTCGACCTCGAAGTTCGTCAGGCGTTCCCGCTGCGCGCGGGCGAACCGACTCGTGCGGTCGGCACCGACCTCGAGGGCCTCGCGCAACTCGGGAGAGAGCTGGTCCCCCGTTCGGGCGAGGGCCGCTTCGGACAGCTCCAGCTCGCCACCGCCCCACTTGTCCAGGGTGCGCGAGTAGCGCAGGACTGCGTCGAGACCGTTGGTCTCGATGTCGCTCAACATCCCGGAGACTGTCTCGATGACGGCAGGGTGCCGCTGCGCGGGAACACCCCCCACGTCACCCTTCTTCAGGGTCTCGAATTGTCCTGTGATCCTTGGCCTGTCGCTGTTTCCGATGTGCATGCGCCGAACCTACGGACTTCGGATTGATAGGACAACCCATAGATGAACGATAGGCGCTATAGGGTATGCCTATGACCTTGGCTCAGCTCCGCGCCTTCCTCATGGTCCTCGAGACCGGTTCGTTCACGGGCGCCGCACGACGCCTCGACACCAGCCAGGCTTCGGTGAGTGAGCTGGTATCCCGGCTCGAGGACGAGCTCGGCCTGTCGCTCTTCACCCGGGGAGGACGGCAGCTGGCGCCCACGCCGGCGGCTACCGAGCTGCGCACGCACGCGTTGCAGGCCACAGCCGCCGTCGAGAGCGGTCGCAATGCCCTACGGTCCATGCGCTCCCTCACCTCAGGGGTGTGCACCTTCGGAGTGTTGCGCAATGCCGCCTACTACGACCTCGCCGACCTGGCGCACCGCTTCCACTCCCGCTATCCGGGGGTGCAGCTGCGCATGGTGGGCCTCAACTCGGCGCTGGTGGCGGAATCGATTCGCACGGGTGAGCTCGAGGCCGGTCTGGTCGTCCTCCCCGTCGAGGAGGACGGGCTGGTCGTCACCCCCCTGTTCGACGACCCGGTGCTGTGGTGCTCGACCACCCGTGCGGCGTCCGCAGGCCCGGTGGAGATCGGCGAGCTCGCCGCTGCCTCCTTGGTGCTCTACGACGCCCACGTCGGCTGGAACGACCCGACGCGACGCCAGCTCCGGGAGCGCGCCACCCGGGCCGGCGTGGAGCTCGTGCCGGTGATCGAAGTCGAACAGGTGGAGACGGCCCTCGGGCTGGTTGGCCAAGGCGTCGGAGCCACCATCGTCAGCAGCTCGATCGTCCGCTCTCCGTCATTCCCTTCCCACCTGCGCACGTTCCCCTTCGCGGAGCCGCTGCACGACACCGTCGCGCTCGTCCAGAGAGAGGGGCAGGTGCTCTCCCCCGCCACCCGGCAGATGATCGCGCTCGCCCGACACTCGCTGCGCCATCTCATGCCCGAGGCAGGGCGTCCGACGACGAGGGTCTAGCGGCGGGCTTCAGGGTGTCCGGCGGGCGAGCAGGCTGGCTGGCGCCAGATAGGAGTTGGGATCCAGCGTGACCCCATTGGCCTCGGCCTGGGCCACGACCTCTGGCGCCCACTCGAGGTAGACCCGACCGTCGCCCTCGGTGAGCACGACGACCTGGGCCGGCTCCTCACCCACTGACTCGAAGCTGCGCCACGCCCCCACGGGGATGGAGAGCGTGTCATAGGGGCCAAGCTCCACCGAGACGGGGTCGTCGCGGTTGAGCGTCACCTTGAGGCGTCCCGTCTTGACGATCAGCACCTGTGACTGATCATGCCGGTGCTGCAGCATGCCGCTGCCGCGCTCGGCGCGCAGCCACGCGAGGGACAGCCCGTGCGGGTCCGTCAGTCGCGGGACCTGGAAACGATCCTCGGTCAGCCCGTAGCCGACCACCAGGGCCAGCTGCGCTCCTCCCCCAGCGATCGTCGAGTCAAGGAACGGCTCGTCGCTCCAGACGAGGTCGACCGGCTTGGCCAGGCGCTGACGCATGTCATCGACGGAGTAGCGGCGCAACGCGCTGAGCTGGTCTGCCGAGAGCGGCTTGACGAGCTCGACGCCCTCCGGCGTCACGCCGGGCTCCGTCTCGATGATCTTGTTGTCCGCGGACAGGTGCATCCCGTACTGCGCGGCCTTCTCGATGACCGAGGGCGCCCAGATCAGGCCGCCGCTGTGGTCGCGGCCGAGCGCGGTGTAGAGCCACGCGTCATCCGTCTTGCTCGTGAAGCCCCGGAAGATCCACGTCGGGATCGAGATGACGTCGCCATCGGAGACGACGGCCTCGCCGTCAGCCCCGTCAACGCCCCACCGGAACTGCCACTCGCCGGCGAAGCAGACGAACACCTCGGCGGTGAAGTGCAGATGGAGGTTGTTGACCACCCCAGCCGGCATCACTGCGCCGCCAAGGTTGAAGCCGTGTGGCTCGGTCACGGGGATGACTTGGTCGGCGTTCTCGGAGACACCTGGCCCGATGAGCGGGTAGTTGATCTTCGCCTCGGAGCCCGGGATCTTCGTGTCCAGGAAGGCAGCACGGTCTTCCTTGAGGTCCTTGCGCAGGATCGTCCGGTAGGTGAGCTCTTCTTGCGTGACGACGACTTCGGCAGGCATTTCCGGCGCGCTCACTTTCTCAGTGAAGGTGACTTATGAATACGTATGTATCATGGAGTGCGACGGCACACTTGTCAACCCGGATTCCTTGCTACGACGGATGGAGGACCCTATGCGGGAGAACCGTTTGCGCACACTCTTGGCTGCGGATCGAACGGCTGTGACGGCTTGGATGTCGATCGGCAGTCCGTACCTCGCCGAGGTACTGTCGCACTGTGGCTATGACGCCGTAACGGTCGACCTGCAGCACGGGATGTTCGGGCTGGACAGTGCGATCACCATGTTGCAGGGGATCAGCGCAGGTCCGGCCATTCCCATGGCCCGCTGTCCCTCCCATGATCCGGCCATGATCGGCAAACTCCTTGATGCGGGCGCCTACGGAGTCATCTGCCCGGGAGTGGACACTCCCACCCAGGCCGCCGCCTTCGTCCGCGCCTGCCACTATCCGCCCAGCGGAGCGCGCAGCTTCGGCCCCTCGCGCGGCCTGCTCTACGGGGGCCGCGACTACGTCGAGCACGCCGATGCCACGATCCTCACCTGGGCGATGATTGAGTCCTCCCACGCGCTGGACAACCTCGAGGAGATCGTGGCCACGCCTGGCCTGGACGGGGTCTACGTCGGACCCAATGACCTGGCGTTGTCGCTGGGCGAGACGCCCGGCCAAGCGCTGCCGCCGGCCCGGGTCGACGATGCCCTGGCCCGCGTCGCCGCCGCCGCCCGCGCGGCTGGCAAGTGGGCAGGCGTCTTCGCCTCGGATGCTGACGGCGCCAGGCGGATGGTGGAGCTCGGCTACCACCTGGTGACTCCGGGCAACGACGTCGGAGTCATGCGCAACGCTGCCACCAAGATCCTCAAGCGCACCCGCGGTGAGGCGGCCGCGCGGGACGAAGGGTGGCCCGCACCGTCCAGCGGCGGCGGTTACTGACAGGACGAGTCCGATCGATCCCCTCGAAGGACCGACCTTCAGGCGTCGGCGCGCGCCAGCCAGGCGCGCACAGCGTCAGCGACGCTGTCAGGCGCCTCCAGAGGGAGCATGTGACCGCCATCGGCGACCRTCACCAGTTCAGCACCGTCACAACCGTCGGCAACCTCCCGCTGCAGCGCAGGCGGACAGATCTCGTCGGCCCCTCCCGACACGACCAAGACAGGGACGTTGACGGCACCGAGGCCGCCCAAGCTGTCCGGACGGGTGGACTGGGCGGCGAGCTGCCGGAGGAAGCCATCGGTGCCCACAGACCGTGCCATGCCCAGGAAGGCCCCGACGAGAGTCGCATCCTCGCGCGAGGCAGGCCCCAGCGACGGTGACGACAGCTCGTGCGCGATCTGGTCCAGCTCCCCGTCGTGGGCACGCGTACGCCAGCGCTCCCAAGCCTCCTGCTGCGCCGCGGACGGACCGCGGGCGCTCGCGTTGACCAGCAGGAGCCGGGTGACTCGCTCGGGCGCCTGGCGCACGACCTCGAACGCGACGATGGCTCCCAGGGAGTGGCCGCCGAGCGCGAACCGCGGTGGAGCCTGCGCCAGCACGCTGGCGGCCATCTCGGGCACCGAGTCATCCAGGTCGATGCGGCACGGCCAGGGCAGCACGTCGTCACCGAGTCGCTCGGCAATCCCGTCCCAGAGCGTTTCGTCGCACAGCATCCCGCTGAGGAGCACCAGAGGTTCGCGGTCGGTGGGCGCGGGGTCGACCGCTCGTCCGGCACCAAGGCCGGCCACCGCCGTGGCCAGCATCGCCGGCAGGTCGTAGACGACCAGGTCGGCCCCGGAGGCAAAGGCGAAGCGCGCGTCTTGGGGTGAGGTGACCGCCCGGGCACGCCCACTCTCGGACAGCACCACATCCGCCTCGCCCGCTGCGGCGCTCTCGGGTCCTTGAGACACGACGGCATCGGCACCCGCTGCGCGTGCCGCGGCGACCTCGTCGGCCGTCCCGACCATGACGAGCACGGGCGTGCGGTTACCGACGAGAACGCGGGCGGCGGCATACTCGCCCAGTCTGGTGACCACGATGAAGTCAAGGTCCTCGGTCATCCAGGTGGACAACTGACCTGGCTCCACGAGCGCACCAAGCAAGGGGGCACGGCGGCGCAGTCGTGCCGCGAAGGAGGGAACGCCCGGTCCCAGCGGAAGGATCGAGCTCACGTCGCTATCGTGCCACCATGCCGGCCGAGAGGTCGATGTCAGCGCAGTGCAGGCCAGTCATCTGGAGCATGGCCACCACTGCGTCACCGACCTCCGACTCCTCGACGAGTCGGCCCAGAGTCGCTCTCCCGGCGAAGGCCTCCTCGGCCTGCCGCTCGGTGATACCGAGCCGCTGCGACTCGAGCCGGAAGTTGCGAGCCATCCGCTCACCGCGGACGGGCCCCGGCGACAGGCTGTTCACCCGGACCCCTGAGGTCCCCACCTCGGCACCGAGCGTGGTAGTCAGGCCGATCACCGCCATCTTCGACGCGGTGTAGGGCGTGCGCATCGCGAGCGGCCGCTTGCCGCTGACCGAAGCGACGTTGATGACGTCGCCATAGCCCCGCGCGATCATCGCTGGGAGGAACGCCTTGCACATCAGGAACATGCCCCGCACGTTGACGGCGAAGACTTCGTCCCACTCCTCCGGTTCGATCTCGACCAGGGGCTTCACCGGACCGGCGACACCGGCGTTGTTCACCAACACGGACACAGCCTCGTCGGACAGCTCGTCACGGAGCTGGGAAACCGAGTCGGCATCGGCAACGTCCACGATGCCGACCCGGCTGTCACTGAGCAGAGCAGCCGTCTCGCGCAGCGGCGCTTCCCTGCGGCCCGCCACGACGACGCGGTAGCCAGCGCGGGACAGCGCGACGGCCATTGCGCGGCCCAGCCCGTTCCCGGCGCCGGTGACCAGGGCGGTTCGGGCGTCCCGCTCAGGCATGGGCGCTGAACTGGTGCTCGCTCCACTCGAGGGGCGCACCGGCATACTTCGCGGCGCGCACGTCGCCCGAGCGGGCGTGACCCTCGAAGAGCTCCACCCGGGCCGCTCGACCGCACAACTCGCCCAGCATGGCGCTGGAGTCCGTGTTCGTCACCTCTTGGTAAGTCACGGTCTTGAGGTACTTGCCGACCCAAAGGCCCCCGGTGAAACGAGCACTCCCGCGGGTGGGCAAGACGTGGTTGGTGCCGATGACCTTGTCGCCGTAGGAGACACACGTACCCTCCCCGAGGAAGAGCGCGCCGTAGTTCTGCATCTTGTCCAAGGCCTGGCGCGGGGAGGCAGTCAGCACCTGCACGTGCTCGGACGCGAACGTGTCGGCGACCGCGAAGGCCTCATCCAAGGACTCGACGACGAGCACTTGCCCGTGGTCGCGCCACGCCGGCTCTGCGTAGTCCCGCGTCGGCATGTCCACCAGGATCGTCTCGATGTGGGCCAGGGCGGCCAGAGCCACAGTCTCGCTCGTGGTCACCAGGACCGCCGGCGAGTCAGGCCCGTGCTCGGCCTGACTCAACAGATCGACCGCAACGATGAACGGGTCGGCATCCTCGTCGGCGATGACCATGATCTCGGTGGGTCCCGCGAAGAGGTCGATGCCCACCTGCCCGAAGAGCTGCCGCTTGGCCTCGGCCACGTAGGCATTGCCGGGACCCGCGATGAGGTCGACCCGTCCGATCGTCTCGGTGCCGATTGCCAGCGCGGCCATGGCCTGCACCCCACCGAGCAGGTAGATCTCGTCGGCGCCCGCCATCGACATCGCCGCCACGGTCGCGGCCGGGATCTGGCCGCGGATAGGGGGGGTGCAGGCGGCGACACGCGGCACTCCGGCGACCTTGGCAGTCACGATCGTCATGTGCGCCGAAGCAGTCAACGGGTAGCGGCCGCCGGGAACGTATGCCCCCACCGCCGAGATGGGCACGTTCTTCTGCCCGAGGTGGACGCCTGGGAGCGTCTCCACCTCGAAGTCAGTCAGGGATGCACGCTGCGCTTCTGCGAACCTCCGGACCTGGGCCTGCACGAATTCGATGTCGCGGATCACCTGCTCCGGGACGCCGGCCACGATTTCGGCGATCTGGTCGGCGGACAGCCGGAACGACTCCGGGCTCCAGTTGTCGAACTTCGACGAGTAGGTCCGCACTGCCTCGTCCCCGCGCCTGCGGACGTCGTCGAGAACCTCACGGACAGTCGCGGCAACCTCCTCGCGACCACTGGTCAGCGACTCAGCGGTCACAGCCTGTTTGAGATAGGTGATCATGACGCCTCTCGAAGGAAGAACGGGGTTGGATCACCGCACAATGTATACGTATGCACAGGGCTCGTCAAGAGACTCCTCACCGCCTGCACAGAGGTGTCTCACCAACTGGGGCGCAGGCGGCCGTTGTGGCAACTTCCTTTACGAGGAAAGGCTGTTCGTTGCTGAGGCAGGACCATGGTGGGTGCCGCGCAACACCAACTGGGTCGGAAAAACATGGGCGCGGGGCGGGCTGCTGTCTCCTCCCAGGCGGCGCACCAACAGATCCGCGGCGGCAACAGCCATACCCGACAGGTCGACTCGAGCCGTGGTGAGGTTGAAACACGGCCACGCGGCCATCGCGATGTCGTCGAACCCTGCGATGGCGACGTCGCGAGGAACCTTCAAGCCCATCCGCTGCGCTTGGTTGAGAGCACCGACGGCGACGAGGTCGCCGACGCAGAAGACGGCGGTCGGCCGGTGCCGCCCATTCATCACGGCCGCGAAACCTCGCTCACCGTCGTCGAATCCGAACCCGGTGCGAGCCACGCGACGCTCGGGGAGGTCGATGCCAGCCTCGTCCAAAGCTGCCCGGAAGCCGGCCTCACGGTCGCGGCTCGTGCTGGCGTCAGCACCGCTGAACACGGCCGCGATGCGCCGGTGTCCTTCGCGCACCAGGAGTCGGGCCACATCACCTGCACCGGCGTGGTTGTCGGCGGCGACGCCGTCCACCTTCCGCCGTCCGGACAGGCGGTTCAACTCGACGAAGGGAAGTCCCTTGTCGAGCAGTCCTTTCGACAGGGACGAGCCAATCAGGGTGGTAGTGAGGACGACACCGTCGACTGAGCGGTCCAGGAGTCGCTCGTAAGTAGCCCGATCGTCACCACGCTCGGCCAGGAGGAGCATCCGCAGCCCGTGGTGGGCAAACCTGTCGTGCAAAGGCTCGACGAGAGCGGGGTAGAGGGCGTTTCGCAGGTCGGCGACCATCGCGATCTGGTGGGTTGCCCGCGTGGAGAGGCTTCGGCCGAGCTCGCTCGGGACGTAGCCGAGATCAGTGGCAGCCCGCTGCACCTTCTGCCGGGTAGCCTCGGCCACCCGCGGATCGTCCCGCAGCGCCCTGGACACGGTCGGCTGCGACACCCCGGCAGCGCGCGCGACGTCATGACTGGTCACTGCCATGAATGTCCGCCTTCCCCAACGTGTGTCGTCAGACTGTACCGAGGCCCATGGGTAGCCCAGTACGCGGTACAGCCCAAGCAGGACGGCCAGCCCGCACCGGGCTGGCCGTCATGGACCGCGGCCCAACGCTCTGCTGATATCACTGCCGGGCTCAGACCATGGCGGCCGGTTCGTCACTGAGGATCTGGGCCATCACGTCGAACTCGTTGAACATCTGCCAATCCTCAGTGATCTGCCCCCCGGAGATGTAGAGCTGGTTGATGCCCCAGAGATGCACGCGGCGGTTCGTCGGCTCACGATAGAGCGCATAGCCCCGGTGGGTTCCCTGTGCCGTCCAACGAACCGAAACCCGATAGCCCTCCGTCTCGTTGCCCATCCAGTACACCTCGTCGACCTGCATGCCGAGATCAGGGAACGTCGCCATCAGAGCACGCGCCATACCCTTGATGTCCTGGCGCCCGTACCCCGCACGGTTGGACGTGCCCTTCCAGCGAGCCGTCGGGGCGTACGCCTTGTCCACAGCGCTGAGGTCACGACGGTTGTAGACGTTGTGCCACAGTGCCCGCACGAAGTGCTCGACGTCGAACCCGCGCCCGCTGGAGGCGGTCATGAGTTCTGGCAGCCGGCCACCCGCAAGGCGCTGCACCTCCCCGAAGTGACGGTCAGCCACGGTGCGGTTGAGCTCGTTGCCGTACTCGCGTGCGGCCCAAGCCGGGTCGATCCCGAGCTGCATGAACCTCGAGGCCATGTTGTACAAGACCCATTCCTCGAAGATCTCGTTCTCACGGACGACGCAGTTGGCCAGGCCCCACAAGTTGACCTTGCGTCCCGTCGCCGGGCCCCACCGCCAGGCGCCCAGATGGTGACCGGTGGTGATGTAGCGATGCGATGTGACGAAGCCCTGGTCCTCGTCGCCCGCCCAGATGACCTCGTCGGCCCACGACCGCGTGTCCGGGAAGGCGTGGACCGCGCCCATGGTCGCCTCCACGACCCGTTCGACACCGTAGTTGGCCCCGCTGTCGTCGTAGACGAAGCAACCGGGAGCGTAGGTGTCGTAGATGTAGCCGACGTCCTGGTCCTCCCAGATGCGGTGGGTGATCCGGACGATGTAGTCCACGATGTCGGTGTAGGTGTCCTCGAAGCCCCTCATGGCCTGGACTCGAGGACCACGCTCACGCTCGGCCCGTGCGGTGTCGCTGCCGGTGCCGGGGCGCACCGCGATGCTGAAATCGGTGGGCATCATGCGTGGGGAGTTGCCCGCCCCAAACGTCGCCGCCTGGAACGGGTGCCGGGTCGCACTGTCGTCGCGTGTGCCGTCATGCCCGGGCAGGGGGCTGGATGCCTGATGGGGCGGGCCGCCGGGGGAGGCAGCGTCCGTGGACGCTGCCTCCTGCCGGGTCTTTCCGTTCTCCACGTGGTCCGACTCCATCAGCCTGAGCAGTTGACGTCGTAAATGTACTGCTTGGCCTGGTCGGAGTTCACGGTTTCAGGCGTGACGAAGATGGCGTCCGCGGACTGGTTGCGCGGCACCGACTTGCCCTGCATCGCATCGACGGCCGAGTCGACACCTGTCGCGCCCTCGCCTCGCGGGTACTGCACCACGGTCCCGGTAAGCGAACCGTCCTTCAGCGCGGCCACGATCGGGTCGGAGGTGTCGTATCCCACGACCTTCACCTTGCCGGTCTTGCCCGCCTCGCGAACTCCGGTAAGCGCACCGGTGGTGTTGTTGGTCTCCGCCCCGAAGACGCCGACGAGGTCGGCGTTGGTGGCAGCCGTCGTCGAGACGATGGAGGCGGCCTTGCTGACGTCGTTGGCGCTGTACTGGATTGGAAGAACCTTCATGTTGGGATACTTGGCGATCGCCTTCTGGAAGCCGTCGGTGCGGGCCTTGGAGACCACGGAGCCGGTCGCGTTGTCGATGATCAGGACGGTCCCCTTCTCCCCGACAGCCTTGGCCAGCGCGTCACCAGCCAGTGAGCCGCCCTGCACCCCGTCCGACTGGATGTTGGTCGTCATGATGCTGGTGTCCGCGAGGTCGCCATCGATGCCGATGATCTTGATGCCGGCCTGCTTGGCCGCGGTCAGTGGGCCGATCATCGCCGTCGGGTCGGTGATTGAGATCATGATCGCGCCGGGCTTGGTGGCCACAACGGCATTGAGGATCTTGGTCTGCTCCGGCACTCCGAACGTGGGAGCCCCCTGGTAGGAGAACTCGACACCCTTCTTGGCCGCCTCGGTCTTCCCGCCGCAGGAAACGGTGTTGTAGAACGGGTTCCCGGTCAAGCCGGGGATGTACACGACCTTGCCGAGCTTGCCCGACGCTCCGCCGCTGCTGCTTGACGTGGTGGCGCCGCCCGTGTCGGAGCTGCAGCCTGCTACCAAGGCGACGGCCGCGACGCCCGCGGCGGCGGCGATCCACTTGCTGGTGCCTGTCATGGTGATCCTTTGCTGGGTGAAGGGTTTGCACTGCTGGGGGATGGTGATGGTGTGTGTGTTCTGCGTTGGAGGTGAGGGAGGGTGCGCGCGGTGCGCGGCATGCGGACAGCGCGTCCGGGTGCCGAGTTGGCGTGTGCTGGTCAGGCTCTGTCTCGAGCCCGACGCTTGATCTGGTCGAGGTAGACCGCTCCGATCAAGATGAAACCGATGGCGACGTTCTGCCAGAAGGGCTGGACGTTCTGCACCACAAGCCCGTTCTGCAGGACGGTCGGGATGAAGATGCCGATCACGGTTCCGAGGACCACGCCGTAGCCGCCGTAGAGGCTGGTGCCGCCGAGGATGACGCCAGTGATGACCGTCAGAGCATCCTGGGAGTGTCCACCGATGGTGGTCGTCGAGAACCGGACGAGCGACATCATGCCGGCGAGGCCGGCCAGGGCACCGCTGATCGCGTAGAGCTTCACGAGGTGGGCGTCCACGTTGATCCCTGCCCGGCGGGCAGCCTCGTCGTTGGAGCCGATGACGTACGTGTGTCGTCCGAAACGGGTGTAGCGAAGCACCGCCCCCCCGATGAGGACGACGACGACCGAGAGCCACACAATGCCTGGCAGGCCGAGGAAGTTCTGGATCTGTAGCTGGATCATCGCCTTCTGCGCGACGGAGATGTCGTTGCCGTTGGTGAGCAGGTTGGCGATGCCGAGGGCAGCGCCCAACGTGCCCAAGGTGGTGATCAGCGCGGGAACGCGAAGCCGCGTCACGCAGAACCCGTTGAACAGACCCCACGCGACTCCCCCGAGCAGCGCAGCGACCAGGCCGGCAAGCGCGGTTCCGTATCCTTGTCCGCCGACCCACGTCATCACCTTGACGGCGCAGATGCCGGCAAAGACGAGCACCGACCCAATGGAGAGGTCGAAGCCGGCCGCGACCATGACATAGGTCATTCCCACCGACATGACCAGGACGATCGACGTGTCGACGACCAGGTTCTTGACGTTTGCCTGCGTCGGGAAGGTGCTCGGGGAGAGGATGGAGAAGACGAGGAACATCGCCACCAGTACGCCGAACATGTACGCCGGTGACGAGCTCAGTCCGCGGCGCACGAAGCGGCTACGGGCCGAGACACCGCTGGCCGCCACTGCGTCCAGCGCTTCGCCGGCATCCCCACCCGCGGGAGCGGTGGGGGTGGTGATGGCTGCCTCAGCGGGCGCGGTCGTTGCGGCGTAGCCCTTCCCGGCGCTCAAGTCCGGGTCCCGCTCGATCCGGCTCATGACGCCAGGTCCAGTGAGCCGGTCATCGCACCGACGAGGTCATCCACGGAGGCGCTGTTCGTGAACTCGRCCACGCGCCGGCCCAGCCGCAGGACTTGGATTGAGTCGGACACCTCGAGCACCTCGGGCATGTTGTGGCTGATCAGGACGACGCCGACACCTTGGTCGGCCACGCGGCGAATCAGGTCGAGCACACGATGGGTCTGCCGCACGCCAAGAGCCGCGGTTGGCTCGTCCATGAAGACCAGGCCCTTGGCCCACATCACGGAGCGACAGATCGCGACGCTCTGCCGCTGACCGCCGGACAGCGCTGCGACGGAGGCATCCATGTCCTTGACGTCGGTGCCGAGCGAGGTGAACGTCTTGAACGCCTCGCGGCGCATCCGCTTCTTGTCGAGCACGCCGAGCTTGCCGAGGAAGCCCGGCATCAGCAGCTCGCGACCGATGTACGCGTTCTCGGCGGGGCCGAGGTCGGGCGCCAGTGCCAGATCCTGATAGACCGTCTCGATACCGCAGTCCCGCGCGTGGGTCGGTGACTGGAACTCGATGGTCTGTCCATTCATCAGGATCGAGCCCTTCTGAGGGGGCATCACCCCGGAAAGAATCTTCACGAGGGTGCTCTTGCCAGCTCCGTTGTCACCGATGAGCGCCGTCACCTTGCCTGGCGCAGCGTGGAAGTCGGCTTCCCTGAGCACTTGCACACGCCCGTAGCTCTTCACGATGCCTCGAGCCTCAAGAAGGTAAGACGTCTCAGCCATCTTCGAACCTCTCTGGGTGGATCGCGGACGCGGTGCGGGCAGAGGCACAGGTGCCGGTACGGGGTGCCGGGCGCGACCTTTGCACACAATGCGTGGTCTGCATGTCGGCGAGAGTAACGAACTCCGCCTCGAATTGGAATACGTATGTACAAGAATGTTATCGGCTCTCGTGTCGGCCGCGGTTGCGGCGCCACCAGTCTGAGCCAGGGGCCCTGCGCGAACGTCCGGGCCGGCCGCTGGGGACTTGACTACAGCGTGGCGGAGAACTCGAAGGCGGCCAGCGGCTGCTCGTCGTGGTCGAGCAACGCATAGGCGGTCCGGTGCGTGCTGATGGCTGCCACCGGGACCAGCGAGCGATCGCGGACGATGGCCCGCACGGAATCGACGACCTTGCGCGGCACGGCGCGGACAGCACGGCCCAACGGGTGCCGAACCTCTGTCTTCGTGTCCGCCTGGCGCGGGATCTTCAGGTGCCAGCCCTCCTCGTCGCCACCTGTTCGCCGGCGCAACGTGATCCCCCGGCGGTGCGGATCGAGCTCCGGGGTGTCGAAGTACACGGCGTCCAGCTGGAGGTCGGACACCTCACCCACGACCGGGTCCGTGTCCCCTCCACCCAGGGGGACCACGGCCAGGGCATCCACCTGGTACGTGCGTTCGCTCTCCACAAAGTCCCGGGCTGACATGCCTCATCCTGCCTCGCCTCGAGACGCCCACGGAAGACGCGCACCAGACAGGGTGCTGGCGGTCCGGGCGCGGTCAGCGGTTGTACACGTCCAGCCCGAACCTGTTGAGGCGAGGCTGAGCTGCGTAGCCCAGGGGCGCCTGCCCGAACAGGTCCTCGATACTCGCGAGCAGCGAGTAGTGGTTGTACGGAGTGCTGCTCAGGCTGCCCGGGCGAACGAACGGTGACAGGGCGAGGGCGCCGACCCGACCGCCGCCGAGCCCGGTGATACCGGGCAGGGGGGTGTTCGGCCCGGGTCCTTCGCCGCAGCAAGCGGTTGCGTCGCTCTGCGGCCCGTCCGACTCGTCGAACGTGATGAGCAACAGCCCGTCCTTCCGGAACGCGGGCGAGCTGAGGATGGTGGGCACGGTGGCCTTGAGCCATTGGTCGGCCGAGGTGAGGCCGCCGGGCTGTCCGTCGACGCAGGGCGCGTCGTGCCCGTCGTGGCACAGGTTGGGCGTGATGTACGTCAGGTTCGGCGTCGTCGCGATCGAGGCGAGGTCGCCGGTCAGGGCCGAGGTGTCGACGACGTGGGCGGCGCAGTAGGACGGGTCGTCGATGACGGAGTGGAAGTACATGAACGGGTTGTGCCGTGTGGCGTACTGGTCGCCGACCTTGGCCTTCTGCGTGTCGTCGGGAGTGCCCACGGCGGGGTGGCGGCACGGGGTGCCCATGTCCTCCATGTAGCCGCGCCAGGTCAACCCGGCGGCGTCGAGCTGGCCTGGCAGGGTGGGCACGGCCTTGGGGTACACGCACCCGTCCCCGACGTACTGCCCCGGGGCCACTTGGCCTGCGCCGACGAAGTCGCTGAACACCTGGCAGTCGGCTTGGGCCTGGGGGTTGGGTCCCTGCCCGCTCACCTGGGCGAGGTAGTTCGGCAAGCTGTTGTGCGCGGTGCCGTAGTACTGGGCGAGCAGGTTTCCCTTGGCCCGCAACGTCTGTGAGAGGTATGGCGCGGCCGAGCCCGGACCCCACGTCTGGTCGTACCCCTTGTTCTCGAGGTTGATCACGAAGACGTGCTGGACCGGCGGCAGGTATGCCGTGGGGCCCGGACTGGGAGCCGCTTCGGCTCCCGGCGAGGCCGCCATCACGGCGAGGATGCCGACGAGCGCCGTCGTCAGCGCCGCGCCGAGGCGGGTGCCAGCGGCCCGGCGGGTCCCCGGGCGGGGGGTGCGGGCGCGGGTCATCAGAGGCTCCATCCGTGAGCGGTGGCGAGGTCCTTGAGGGCGTGCCAGTCCTCGTAGTCGGCCGTGCCGGCCGGCGGGCACGGCGCGCCGAGGAACGGTGGCACGGCATACCGCGGGACGCCGGTGTTAGGTGCATTGGTGAAGTCGAGCACCTCGGCGAGGTTGCGGGCCGCCGCGTCCCGCGGAGTCAGCGCAGGCAGTGCCCACCGCCACTCGATCATCTTCAGCACCGACGTGTGGTCGTACACGTTCTTCGCGACATACCCGCGTCGAGCCAGCGGCGAGACGACCAGGCACGGGACGCGGAACCCACGCATGCCCCATTCCGGGTGGGCGTCAGGGGCGGTCGTGGGGGCGACGTGGTCGTAGAAGCCGCCCCACTCGTCGTAGTTGACGACCAGGACGGTCTTGTCCCACCCCGGCCCCGAGGTGACCGCTTCGTAGACCTGGTCCAGGAAGTACTGCCCGGCGCGGATGTCGGCGTGGGGGTGGTCGTCGGCGCTGGAGCCGGTGCCCTCGTCGAGGAACTTCGGGTCGACGAAGCTCACCGCCGGCAGCGTCCCCGCTGCCGCGTCGGCCAGGAACTGCGGGTACGGCTTGGAGATGTCGAGGTACTTGCTGCCCCACAGGGCGGTGAACGGGGTGTCGTAGAAGTAGTACGTGCCCTTCACCCCGGCGTCGGCGAGGCGGTCCCAGATCGTCGGCATCGTCGCGATGTCGGTGGAGTTGTGGATGCGGTCGGTCTGCGCCGCGTGCTGGTAGAACCGGTTGGGATAGGTCTCGGCGAGGATGGCGGAGAAGTAGTTGTCGCACACGGTCCAGTCCCGGGCGGCCCTGCCGTAGAACGCGAGGTCGGCGTCCGTGTAGTAGCCGATGGCGAACGTGTCGTTGTCGCCGGCCTTGAGCCACCCGTCGCAGCGGCCGCCGTTGTACTCGACCCGACCACCTTCGAACGAGTGGTCCGGGTCGGGGTGCGCGCACCCCTGGAAGTCGGTCAGGTGATGGGTGCCGTGCGGGATCCCGTACCGGTCGGTGTAGGTGAGGCCGGCCTGCTTGCCGCGTGCTCCAGGTAGCCACCCCAGGTAGTGGTCGAAGGACCGGTTCTCCATCATGACGACGATGACGTGCTCGATGCCGCTGTGGGTCGGATCCGGCAGCACCGTGCTCGCGGCGGATGCGGTCGACGTGTCGGGGAGTCCGAGGGCGGCCCCGCCCACGGCAACGCCTGCTCCGGCCAGAAGGTGTCTGCGTGTGATGATCATGCCCGGACAACGGCCCGCAGCCGGGGTGGTCACGGCTTCCGCAGCCTTGTTCACCGCACGTTCACCAACCGGGCCGCCAGACCATGACCACCCGGAAGCCAGCGCCCGCCGGGTACCGGTGTCGCAGCATCCCGGGAGAATGCCTACAGGTCTGGACGAGGCATCACCGGCGGTCCCATTCTTGACCCATGGGCTGGGTGGCGCTCGGTTGGGTGCTCGTCGTGGTCGGGGTCACCGGATTCGTCGTGGGGCTGCGCCGAAGCCGGCACAACGATGAGGTGGAGCGGGGCCTGTTCMTGTGGATGACCCTGGCGTGGGTGGGTGTGGCTGTGCTGGTGGGCGCCGAGGTCACCTGAGCTTCCAGCGCCAGAGTGATCGAGCGTGCTTCAAGGTTCGACAGAACCGACCGAGGCGCGTATCCGGAGCGAGAGACGGTGGCCGGCAGGCCGCGCTGCACGCCCCGCGCCGCATCAACAATGGTGCGCAACTCCATTGCGATTGCATACCCCCAGCCCACGAGTCCAGGCTGGTCACCGGCGTAGGAGTCCGACTGTCACTGACGGTCGAACTGGATTTCCCCACCAGTTCCCCCAGGCCTAGACACCGCGTGCGTTTGCGCACGTCACAGGCCTGCCAAGTTGGCCGTGAATCTTCCTGTGCCAGTTTCCCCCGGGGGGCAATGACAGAGGGCGCCAAACTCGCGTTTCCGCGGGTCAGGCGCCCTCTGGTGCACTGGGTGGCAGGTGAAGGATTCGAACCTTCGAAGCTTTCGCGATGGATTTACAGGCCGACGTATGCCGCCCGCTCACCGGCGGTTCCATGGCGCACCAACGCATTTCGCCGCGATTTCCCCACAGACACTCGAACCCAGCCGATGTGCGCCATGGCGCGTCAGGCACTGGTGAATTGGTTAGGAGTGCCGCCTTCAACAGACAAAGCAGCAGACAGTCGCTCGCCGGACTACGGGCCGTGGCGCATGTCTAGTGGCCCCGGCCGTGACCCTTGCGATCCAAGAGCATCTCGGCCAACCGCAGGCCGATCAGGACGCAGGCGGGCATGGTGGGGACGGCGACGATGCGCGGCATGATCGTGCTGTCAGCGATGCGGAGGTTGCTCACGCCGTTCACGCGCAACTCCCCGTCCACGACCGCCTTGTCGTCTTTGCCCATCCGGCAGGCTCCCGACGAGTGGAAGTACGTCGTGGCCCCGTCGCGGACAAAGTTGGCCAGCTCCTGTCCGTGCAGCTCTGCCCCCGGCGCCACCTCACGGACGACGAACGGCTTCATCGCGTCACTACTCGCGACCGAACGCGCGATCGCAATGCTCCTCTCGAGCGCGGCGACGTCGTCCGGGTGGCTCAGGAATTGCATGTCCACGATCGGACGATCCGAGGGGTCGGCCGAGCGCAACCTGACGGTCCCGCGGCTCTTGGGTGCGACGAGGCCGCCACACAGCGCCCAGGTGGTCGGCGGGGGTGAGTACCGTGCGGCGATCACCTCGCTGGCATAGGGGATCTCGATCTGCACCAGACTGACGTCCGGCAGCTCGAAGGACGGGTCGGTCTTGTAGTAACCCGACACGTTGGCTGCGCTGTTGCGGTACTCGAAGGCGTCTGGCGCCTCATACAGGCACCCGCCGTGGAGGATGTGGTCCTGGACGTTCTTGCCGACCTCCGGAGCGTGCTGGTGCACGGTGATGCCGTGGCTGCGCAGCTCTGACGTGTCACCTATCCCACTGAGCATGAGGAGTTTGGGGGTGTTGAACCCGCCCGTGGACAGGACGACCTCACGGTGCACTTCGAAGGTGACGGGCTTGCCGTCGCGCACGGCCCGCACGCCGACCGCACGCTTGCCCTTGAGGAGGACCTTGGTGACCTCGGTGTTCGTCAGGAGCGTGACGTTCTCGCGGGACAGCACGGGGTAGAGGAACGCCCGCGCCATGCTGTTGCGTCGGCCCTCCTTGATGATCTGGTTCATGTATCCGAAGCCGTTGCCCGTGATCTCGCGCTCGCCATTCAGGTCGTCGACGACCGGAAGTCCTACTTCGCGGAAGCCGGCGAGGGCGGCAGTGGCGAGGGGCAGCGGATTCGCTGAGGGCTGCACCCAGACCGGCCCGCCGGTACCCCGGAACTCCGGGTTGGGCTTGCCCTGCCAGTCCTCGATGCTCTTGAACAGCTCAAGGCTGTGTGCATAACCCCATTGACCATCACCGCTCTCGGCGGCCCAGTGGTCCAGGTCGGCCTTGAACGGACGCGCCCAGATCGTGGCATTGATGCTGCTGCCACCACCGACGACCCGTCCTGTGTGTTCGGGGATCGCCCGACCATTGACGCCCGCGCTCGGGACAGAGACATCGCCCCAGTCACGTGTCGTGCCGAGGTTGGTGAACCACAGCCGTGGATCCAGCACCGACTCGGCACTGTCCCAGTCCCCCGCTTCCAGCACGAGGAACTGCGCGTGGGGCATGGCCTTCGCCAGTGTGCCAACTAGGGCGCAGCCGGCGCTGCCGGTACCCACGACTATGTAGTCGTACTTTGCCTTGAGGTTCTTGGCCCTTCGCGCCTGGTTCCGCCCCATGGCACCGAGCTCGTCGGCAAGCGCTGGGGCTGCCTCCATGGTGATCAGCCCGGTCGCCACGGCCGCGGCGATGAAGGTGCGGCGGTTGATGCGTCCGGCGATGAGGCTGCGCTCGAGCTTGTCGAGCTTGTCGTTGTTGTCCATACGATCTGCTCCAAAAGGCTGAAGTGACTCCAAGGGGTGCTCTCACCACTGTGGGTGGGAGCTCTATCCAGGTACCTATGAGCGCCTTCAGGGCACCCACGTACATGGAGGACGAGATCTCGCTCGGAGCCACGCTGCCTGCTCATCGAGCCTGGGGCGGCGGAGCCTTCAGGACGGGGCGCGCCCGTCCCGTCCTGAAGGGCCTCCGCTCAGAACGGGTACTGCTGGCCCGCCGGCTCGATGGTGATCCACCGCAGGTCGGTGAACTCGTTGATGACTGCCCGACCGTCGAACCGTCCGTGGCCGCTGTTCTTCATGCCGCCGTACGGCGCTTGAGCCTCGTTCTGCACGGTCGAGCCGTTGACGTGGACGTGACCGGCCTGGATCTTGAGCGCCACTTGGAAAGCTCGGTGCGTGTCCCGGCCGAAGACCGCGGCTGCCAAGCCGTACTCGGTGTCGTTGGCAACCCGGACCGCCTCGTCCGTGCCGGAGACGCGGACCACGGTGGTGATGGGTCCGAACGTCTCCTGGTCGTAGATGTCCATCCCGGGGGCGACCTTGTCGACGATGGTTGCGGACATCGCCGCGCCGTCGGCGGCACCACCTGCGACCACGGAGGCACCCTTTGCGACAGCGTCATCGATCATCGAGTTGATCCGGGTGCCGCTGCCCGGCACGATCATCGGGCCAACGATGCAAGCCTCGTTCGTGGTCGGGTCGCCGGCCTGCAGGGATGCTGCTCGCTCAGCGAACTTGGCGACGAACTCGTCGGCGACGGACTCGTCCACGACGAATCGCTCGGTCGACATGCAGATCTGGCCCTGGTAGAGGAAGGATCCGAACACGGCCGCATTGACCGCACTGTCGATGTCAGCATCGTCGAGCACGACCAAGGGCGCCTTGCCCCCCAGCTCCAGCAGGACCGGGGTCAGGTGTTCGGCCGCTTTCTGCGCAATGATCCGGCCGACTCGAGTCGAGCCGGTGAAGTTGACGCGTCGGACCGCGGGGTGGGCGATGATCGCTCCCACGACGTCGTCAGCATCCTCGGGCGAGGTGGTGATGTAGTTCAGGACCCCACTGGGCAGACCAGCCTCGTGAAAGACCTCGGCGATGATCTGGTGCGACCGCGGGCTGTACTCAGACCCACGGAAGACCACGCTGTTGCCACAGACGAGGGGGTAGGCGATGGACCGGGCAGCGAGGACACCGGCGCCGTTCCAAGGAGCCATGCTGAACACGACGCCGGCCGGCGTGCGGACGGTCATCGAGAGGGTCCCGGGCTTGTCGGTGGGGATGGTCTCACCCTGGATCTGCGTGGCGAGTCCCGCGGCCTCGCGCAGCAGGTTCGAGGTCAGGAACCCGTTGAAGCCCGACCACAGCGCTGCGGCGCCGACCTCCTGGCCCATTGCCTCCATGAGCTCCGGCGTCCGTCGGTCCATGATGTCCGCGGCCTTGAGCATGATCGCGCGGCGCTCGCTCGGACCGGTCTGAGACCATGTCTCGAAAGCAAGCGCTGCCGACTCGACGGCCAGGATGGCGTCATCGACGCTCGCCGCCGCTCCACGACTGACGACCTCTCCGGTCAGCGGGTGGAGGCGGTCGAAGGTGCGCCCTTCAGCCGCGTCCTGCGGCTTGTTGTCCACGATCAGCTGTGTCTGCACCGGATGGCCCCTTGTCGACGTTGACGAATGTGGGGTGCGCCTGCACCTTGCGTGAAATGTAACTCTCAATCGCAGTACGGCGCAATAGTGTTACACCCGAATCTTTCGTTCAGACCGGTGGGGCGTCGAGAACCTGCCCTGTCACGTCGGTGACGAAGGCACAAGCGGCTGGGCCCAGGTCACGGTGCGCTGATCGAAAGAGCTCGTTCGCTTCGCTCCCGTGCCACGAGTCAGGGCGCAGCTCAAGGGGTAGCCAGGGGTCCGCGAAGGGGAAGTGCCGGTATGCGGCGATGAGCGTTGTTCGCGCGACGAGGGCTTCAGCCCCCGACAGGGAGCTCGCGGTGTCGGCAACGTGCCGCTGGGAAGAGAGGAACTCTCGGTACCGGTCGTCGATCCGTCCCAGGTCCCAACAACGTCCAGCGAGGTCTCGATCTGCGCGGATGTCGTCGGTCTGCGACCTCATGACCGTGAAGACGACGTCAGGAAACTCGGCGACGAGGGTCTCCAGGTGGCCCGACCCGTGACGTGGCGACAGCCACGTGCTGGTCGTGAGCTGGCCGAACCCCAGCCAGGAGAGTTGGCGCCGCAGGCGATCCCGGGTCAGCCGGTCCGGGGTGTCGCTCTGGTGAATGACCGTCGTCCAGGTGCCGTCCCACTCCTCTTCGTAGTCGGCGAAGATGCGAGCACGGCCCTCGTCCAGGACTGAGAGCAGGTGGGCACCCAGCATGTAGATGGTTTCGCGCCCATTGCGTCGCGTCGTGAACCAGCCTTCCTTGCGCAGGCGTGAAAGCGTCACGCGAGCAGTTGCCGGCTCTATGCCGAACGCCGCCAGGAGCGCGACGAGGTCACCGGCCTTGACCTCACTTCCGCTGTAGCGGAGGTAGTCGCCGAACAGGTCCAGGATGACGGACCTCGGTTTCATCGTGGGCTGGTCGAAGCCGTTGGTCGCGAGCTGGGCCATCTACACACCGTACTGTCGTCGGACGGACGGAAAGTGAACCTCTGGGCGAGAAGGGGCCGCGTCGCGTGCACGCACGACCGTCCTCAACACGGTCCGTGCCATGCGTCAGAGCCAGCGCGGGGCCACTGGGCATGGGTCCTGGGTCGTGGCACGCTCTCGCCCCGAGGCCCAGCCGACGATCTGCTGCAGGGTCCCGGCGACGACCGATTCGCCGTCTCCCCAGTCCAGCGAGTCATCGTCGGTGACCCTGATGCGCAGGGACTGTCCGTCGCCTCGCTGGTCCCACATCCCTGTGATGTCTCGCAGGAGACGCTCGAGGACTGCACGCGGCACCTCCTGGACGTCTCCCCCGTTGCGCAGGTCGATGGCGTGTAGCCAGACCTCGCGAGTGCGCATCCACACCGTCTCGGTCAAGGGGACGATGCGCCCCTGGGCAGTCTTGACGGTGTGCAACCACGTTTCCGGTGGGCAGTCGCGCCACGCCACGTCGAGCGTGATGGCCGCATGGGTGTGCAGATGCCGCAACGCTCGTGGGGGCTGGGTGGCGCCCGCTTCGATCTCCTCACCCCGAACGGCTGGCGAGGCGTACATGGGAGTCTCGATCCCAGTGGTGGCCCAGTCCACCAAGCGGGTGATCGCCCTCGCGTTGTACCCGACGTGGGCGACGACGTGACGCCTGCTCCACCCGGGCAACAGCGAGGGTTCGTCGAGGTCGTCGTCGCCGAGCCGCTCGAGCAGGCGACTGAAGTATGCCGTCCCACGGCGGGCCACGAGGAGCTGCTCGAGCAGCGTCGGGTCGGTGGCCAGGTCGTGACGCTCTGGCATCAGCCGACCGCTGGGGCGATGGTGGTGTCGAGTCCCCCTATGCCGTCGATGTGGACCCTGACCCGGTCGCCCACGGCGAGGAAGACGGCAGGGTTCCGGGCGCGGCCGACACCGCCAGGCGTGCCGGTCAGGATGATGTCGCCGGGATCAAGGGTCACCATCGTGGAGATGTAGGCGACGAGCTGGGCGGGGGTGAACAGGAGATCCGCGATCGCGTGGTCCTGCATGACCTCGTCGTTCACCGTCGTGGTGAGGCGAGCTGTCTGCAGGTCGACCTCGTCAGCCGTCACCACCACCGGACCGACAGGAGTGCTCGCCTCCCAGATCTTGCCCTGCAGCCATTCCTTGGTACGGAACTGCCATGCCCGCATCGAGATGTCGTTGGCGACGGTGTAGCCGGCGACATGATGGTGTGCCTCTGCCTCGGGAATTCTCCGTCCACCTGTCCCGATGACGACGACGAGCTCACCCTCCCAGTCCAGCTCTGGGTCCTCGTTCACGTACTCGACGTCGTCGTGGGGGCCGGTCAGGGTCTGCGCGAACTTCGCGAACAACGTGGGGTACTGCGGTAGGTCGCGCCCCATCTCGGTGATGTGGCTTCGGTAGTTGAGTCCCACACAGATCACCTTGCGTGGCGCGAGGACCGGCTGCGCGAACACTGCCTCATCGGCCATGACTCGTCGTCCCGCGGCGGTGCTCGCCACCGCCCGCCACTCGGGGTCCGCAAGGAGGGCACCGAGATCGGCTATGCCTTCGATCACCGTGTAGTAGGCGCCGCCGCCGTCCAGGACCGCCGCGGCAGTGCGCGGTGCTCCAGGGTCAGATGTGTGGAGGTGCAGCGTCGCGAGCTTCACAGAGTTCCTTCCTCGACGAGCGTGCGATGTAAGCCGAGCTTTTCCATGATCGGCTGGTCGCCGAAGGAGAACAGATCGAGCGAGGTTTCAGCCTCGATGCGGTGCGGCACCCATGACGGGATGACCACCACGTCACCCGTCTCGACGTCATGCACCTCTTCGGCGATGTGGAACCTGCCTCGGCCTTCGAATACCTGGAAGACCACGGAACCCACGGTGCGCGTCTGTGGGGTCGGGGTGCCTTCCCTCAGGCGATGGAACTCTGCTCGAATCGTCGGCATCACATCGCCCCCGGTCGTGGGGTTAATGTAGCGAACTGCCGCGTGCCCCGGACCGACGGTTGCCGAGTGCCCCTCGTCCTCGAGTGACAGTTGCTCGCTGAGGGCGCGATCGGTGTGTTCCCAGCGGTATGCGGCGATGGGTGAGTTCACCGTCTCGCGGAGTCCGGTGAGGGGACGTAGACCGGGGTGGCTCCACATTCGCTCGGAGCGGGACACCGACGGTGTCGACTCGTCTGTCACCCGATCCGTTCCGAACTCGAAGAACCCCGTGTCGGTGTAGTGGACGAAGGGGATGTCCAGGCCGTCGATCCAGGCCATGGGCTGGTCGGTCTCGTTGTGGTGGCCATGGAAGTTCCACCCGGGTGTGAGGAGGAAGTCGCCGCGACTCATCCGCACCGGGTCGCCGTTGACCACGGTCCAGACCCCTTCACCCTCGACGACGAACCGGAAGGCGTTCTGGGAGTGCCGGTGTTCTGGTGCCACCTCGTGCGGCCCCAGGTACTGGATCGCGCACCACAGGGTCGGCGAGATATAGGGCCGACCACCCAGTCCAGGGTTGGCCAGCGAGATGGCCCGTCGTTCCCCGCCGCGACCGACGGGAACCAGGTCGCCTGCTTCCTCGGCCAACGGGAGCAGGTCAGCCCACTTCCAGGCGAACGGGACGGCTGAGGGCTGTGGCGAGATCGGCATCAGGTCGCCGATCTCGGTCCACAGGGGCACCATGTGGTGCTTCTCAAACGACCGGTACAGGTCGTCCAGACGCTCCTGCTCTTCAGGAGTGGCCTCCGGGGTCGGGGTCGTCTCATGCATGGCTTGCTCCAGCGGTGTCGTCGCGGTTGTAAGGGGAGTTGTTGGTGTTCACCGGCTGGCCTCGGTTGTCGTCGTGACGTGCTCGGCGACCTCAACCCGCAGGGTGCGCTTGTCGATCTTGCCGACCTTCGTCATCGGGATTTCCTCGACCAGCTCGAGGCGCTCCGGAAGCTTGAACGCGGCAATGCCACTGTCGAGCATGGTTGAACGCACCTCGTCCAGAGTCAGCTCGACGCCCTCCTTGACGACGACGACCAAGCACACCCGCTCGCCGAACACCCGGTCGGGATATGCGACCACCGCTGCGAGCTCGACGCCCGGGATCCGGTAGGCCAGGCTTTCTATCTCTTCGGCCGAGATCTTCTCGCCACCACGGTTGATGAGGTCCTTGTCGCGCCCATGGACGACCAGATTGCCGTCGGCGCGTTGCTCGACGATGTCCCCGCTGCTGTACCAGCCGTCCACGAAGGATCGCTCGTTCGCGTCGGGCGCACGGTAATAGCCGCAAGGCGTGTAAGGCCCCTTGGTCAGGATGAGCCCTCTCTCCCCCGCCGGGACGTCCAGGCCGAAGGGGTCGACCACCCTGACCTGGTCCGCGTCGGAGACCGGTCTCCCTTGCGTCGTACGGATGACCTCTTCGGGGTCGTCCAGACGTGTCATGTTGATGAGGCCCTCGGCCATCCCGAAGACCTGCTGCAGGGTGCAGCCCAGAACCGGGCGCACCCGAGCCGCGACCTCGTCCGGCATCCGCGACCCACCCACCTGCAGGACCCTCAGGCTGTCCAGCTCTCCGGCTCCCACCTCCTCGGCGTGGTCGATCCACCGCTGGGCCACGGCGGGCACTGCCGCGGTGATCGTGACGCCTTCGGCAGCGATGGTGGCGAACGCCCTGACGGGTTCGGGGCTGCCGAGCAGCACCACTCGTCCGCCGGTCAGCAGGACCCCGAGTATCCCGGGGCAGGCGAGGGGGAAGTTGTGCCCCGCCGGCAAGGTCACGAGGTAGACATCCGTCTCGTCGATCTCGCTCGTGCGTGCGCACTCGCGGGCGTTGTACTCGTAGTCGTCGTGGGTCCGGGCGATGAGCTTGGGGAGTCCTGTGGTGCCGCCAGAGAGAAGGAAGAGTGCCACGTCCGAAGAGGAGGGAGACACGAGCTCCCCCGCCACCGCACCACCCGCCAGGAGGTTGTCCAGGGCCGTCTGTCCTTCCATGACCTCTCCGGATACCAGGATGTGCTGCACTGAGGGGCACTCACGGGCAACCTCTTGGGCGAGCACCCGGTGGTCGAATCCGCGCACTTCGTCCGGTACGACGATCGCTCGCGCCTCGGACACCTGCGCGATGGCCGTGAGCTCGGTCGAGCGGTGCGCGGGGAGGGCCATGACCGGAACGATTCCGGCGCGGAGGCAGGCGAGGAGGATGACCACGAAGTGCCACGAGTTGGGCAGTTGCACGACGACGCGGTCGTCGGGCCGCAGCCCCAGGTCGAGCAACCGGCCGGCTCCAGCCTCCGCGCGCTCCCACATCTCCGCATATGTCAACCGCGTCGCACCGTCCACGAGGGCGATCTCGTCCGGCCTGGCTGTCGCTGTCTCGCGGACGGCGTCGGCGAGGGGGCGGCCCCGCCAACGCCCTTCGGCACGGTACTGGCGCACGGACTCCTCCGGCCAGGGGACGACGCCTTCGGCTGTCGGACGGGTCATGACTGGTCCTCCTGTGCAATGACTACGGCGTCGAGCGCCACGAGGCCCGTGTGCGTCAGCCTCAACGGGTTGATCTCGATCTCCGAGAGCTGGGGGTTCTCGACCAGTACGTCGAGCAGCCGCCGCGCCACGCGAGCGAACTCAGTCCGGTCAAGCACGGGACCGCCACGGTGACCATCGACGAGCGCGCGGCTCCTCAGTCGGTCGGGGAGCTCGGCGAGGTCGGCCAACGACGACGGGGCTCCGCAGATGGCGGTGTCCTCCCAGATCTCGGCCTCCACGCCACCGAGACCGAGGACGACGATCGGGCCGAAGACGGGATCCCGGCGGACTCCGAGGATGAGGTCGCGTCCCGACGGAGACATGGACTCGACGAGGAACTCGGTGGCTCCAATGGCTGAGAGTGCGTCGATGGCGGCAGCCATCGTGGCAGAGTCGCGCACGCCCAGATGAACCCCGCCGATGTCGGTCTTGTGCAGCACTGTCGCGTCGAGGATCTTCACGGCCAAGGGGGCGGTGAGAGTTCCGAGCGCGAGGCGAGCGTCATCTTTGCCTGCACACACCTGACGGGCTGGGGTCGCGAACCCGATGGCGTCCAACAGGTCCTTCGCGGCGGCTTCGTGCCACGGCCCCGGGGGCAACGGACTCGTCGCGCCTGGCGCCAAGGCAGGCGGGTCATCAAGGCGAGTGCTTTCGCGGGCCCGTGCCCTGGCATCTGCGGTGATTGCGGACAAGCCCTGCACCAGGGCGGTGGCACCCCCGAGAACCGGTATGTCGTGGTGCGCCGCCTCCCGGACTCTCCGGATCTCGTCGGCCGGACCGTCCACGGCAACCACCGTCGGGACAGACGGTGCGGCAGCGGCGACTGCCGCGGGCAACGTGATGACGGGCTCGGTGATCCCGTAAACACCCAACACGTCGATCGCAGGGTCCTCGGCCACGGCCCAGATGATGTCTGGGTACGTGTCGCCCGGTCGTCCCGTGTCTACCGGGTTGCCCAGGAAGGTCAGGGGCGGAAGGAGCTCCGCGAGCCGACCGGCCGTCTCGTCGCCGAGGCTGGGCAGCTCGAGACCGCGCGTGGCAAGCTCGTCCGCGATGATGAGGCCCGGTCCCGCCTGCCCGGTGACGAGCCCGATCCCGGGGTGACCGTTCTTCCGCATGCGAGGGGCAGTCAGCGCGCTCGCCGCGTTGACAAGCTCAACCTCTGTGTCCACAACCACCGCACCGGCTTGTCGGAGTAGCGCCCGCGTGGTCGCCCATGAGGTCGCGAGCGCACCAGTGTGGGACGTGGCGAACTCGGAGATGTCGTTGCGCCCGACCACGAGAACGGCGATGGGCTTGCGCAGTGCACACTCGCGAACCGAGCGCAGGAGCCGCTGCCCGTCGGAGACGTTCTCGAGGTGGAGCGCGACCGCCTTCGTTGAGGGATCGCGTGCCAGGTAGTCGATCACGTCCGGTGCCTGCACGTCGGTGCCGGCACCAACGCCGACTCCAAGGCTGACGCCGGCACCCACTTGGTCCAGCTGGAAGGCCAACGCGTGGTTCACTCCTCCACTGGCGGCCACGAGGCCGACGGCGCCAGGCCTCAGCGAGGCGGCGCCCGGGACGAAGGTTGCGAAGAGCCCGGCGCTGGGGCGGAAGAAGCCCGAGGTGTTCGGCCCGAGGACGCGCAAGCCACTGTTATCGATGGCGTCCTCGAGGTCGCGCTGGACTGCAATCCCCGCCTCGCCGATCTCTGCGAAACCGCCCGAGCAGACAAGCGCCGCACCGAAGCCCGCGTCGGAGCACTCGAGGAGCGCCCGCGGCACCAGCTGGGCGGGTATGCACAGGACTGCCAGATCGAGGATGCTCGGGTGAGACGCGGCCGCCTCCGCAACGGAAGCGAAGGCTGAGGGGTGGTTGCCACTCGGGTTGACCGCAGCGACCACGCCGGCGAAGCCCGAGAGCGAGGTCATCATGGCGTGGCCCAACTTGCCCGGGCTGGCCGATGCCCCGATGACAGCCACTCCTTGGGGCTCGAGGAGGCATGACAACGAGACACCCGCGGCCGGCGGGCTGCCGTGGTTCATCACCTGCTCAACCATGGAGTGCCACCGCGTCTGCCCGCCCAGCCAGGACCACTGTCTCGGGATCCATCCGATCGCCCGGCTCGGCGACGACGACGGTCGGTGTGGTGTGGGTCAGCCGCACGTCCTCGCTGAGGAGCAGGCGGTCCAGTGGCGTTCCGCCCTTGATCACGGCCACCTCGGCGTCGGTCAGGAGCGACGGTATGTCGTGCACGGGCTTCGAGGCGTCCAGGACTGCCGTCCTCGCCCCGATGCGCTCCCCGTGCTGGTCGATCCGAAGGCCATCCCCCACCCAAGCCAGCAGGCGGCCCGGCATGGTCGAGCTTCCAATCGAGAATGGCGTCTGCAGCGCCGGCGCCCCGTGTCCGGCGATCCAGTCCTCGCGGACGGAGGCGACGAGTCCGGGATCACGCGGTTCAATGCGGTCGATGTCGATGGACCGGGAGAAGAAGTGGAAGGCGAACTGGGTTGGTTCGAAAGCCGTGTGGTACCGGCCGAACCTCTCCCACCAGCTCAGACCACCTCGAGCAGAGTCCTGTATTCGCGCCACTTGCGGCTTGCGTTCCGCCTCATAGGCCGCGAGGGCGGCCGCGACGTCGCCACCGCTGTTGGCGAGCTCGTGAGCCAGGACGATGCCGTCCTCCATGGCCATCTTGGTCCCCGAACCCACCGAAAAGTGAGCCGTGTGAACCGCGTCTCCCAGCAGGACGATGTTGCGGTGGGACCACCGCTCACTGCGCCGCGTTTTGAAGGACGCCCATCGTGAGTGGTTCGCCACGACCTCCCGCCCGTTGATGTCCGCGGCAAAGAGGTCTTTTACGAACGCCTTGGACCTGTCGTCGGACGGTCCTGGCGCTTGGGTCACGTCGAAGGCGTCCAGCCCTGAGTCCCGCCAGGTCTGATCGTCGGTTTCCACGATAAAAGTGCTCAGGTCGGCGCTGATGGGATAGGCGTGCACGGCGAAGTTGCCCTCTGGCGCCCTGCGGTGGACGAAGGTCAGACCGTCGAACATGAAACGCGTTCCGAACCAGATGAACTTGGCAGAAGCGGTGTCGACGGTGTGCGAGATGTGGTCCTCGATCGAGCTCCTCACGCGGGAGTTGGCCCCGTCCGCACCGACGACGACATCGAAGTCGTCAGCCAAGGTCGTCAGCAGGTCGGGTGTCACGTCGACCCCGAACCGCACGGTCACGCCCTTCGCCCTGGCGCTCTCCTGCAGGATCGGCAGGAGAACGCCGCGATGGATGGCCGCCATGCCGTTCCCTGCGAATGACCGCCGCTCGCCCTTCAGCCAGACCTCGATGCGGTCCCAGTGCGTCCCGTGCGCGGACAGAGCCTCTCGGAGGACGGGATCGGCAGCGTTGATCTGGTTCAACGTCGAGTCCGAGAAGACGACGCCGAAACCGAAGATGTCGTTGGACTGGTTGCGTTCGAACACCGTCACCTCGGCGGACGGGTCAGCAGCCTTGTACTGGCTGGCGAAGAACAGGCCCCCAGGCCCGCCGCCCACTACCGCCACGCGCAACGTCATCGGTGCTCCAGTGTGTCGTGTTCTTACTTCCGAATATAACTACTTTCCGTTCCGATACGTCGAGATGTTATATGAACACCTACGGACGAGCCAGCCCAGTTCACTCCTCAGGCCGGTCGAGCGGGTCCATCAGGTCCATTACCCGCGGGCCACTCCACGCTCCAGCGCCTCGGCCAGCGGTGCGGCGATGGCCTTGAAGAGTCATCAAATGTCCCTACTCCCCTCGAAGGCGGCGGCTGCCCGACCCATCGGATCGTCTCTCTCCCATAGTGGGTCGTCCAGTCGTCCCCGCAGATGCGCGGCAGCTGCCTGCAGTGCGTCAGTCGTGCCGCACCTGTCCCGACCCACCCCGGGCCGAGGAAGCAGTTCAACAACATCCTCTCCACCGCCGCCGCAGACCGACTCCGCCACTATCGGCCACCAGTTCGCGGGCTTCTTCGACGACGCTGCCTGCTCCTCGACAGGCCGTTCGACTCCGGAGTTCCGGAGCGTCCCTGTAAGGCGGCGATTATGGGGCGAACTTCGGACACCTAGTCGCGAGGCGGGAGTGACACGTCAAGTGGTTCGCTGAGGAGTTCGTCGACCCTGACTCGGAACTGCGAGGGCATGTCGACGACGTCAGGGGAATACAGCCACTGAACTTGCAGTCCGTCCAGGAGGGCTGTCAGCTCTATCGCGACGCGCTCGACGTCAACTTCTTCGCGCATCTGGTTGCTGGACTGAAGGGCTTCGAGGGCATCTCGCAGCCACCCGCGGACAGTGGAGTACCGGGCGACGAAGTAGGCATGCGCTGGGTGCTCTGGGTGTGTGGCCTCCGCCGCGAGGACGGCGAAGAGGTTGACGATTCCGGGTTGTGACGCGTTGCGCTCGACCAGGCGAACCATTCGTTGCAAGAAGTCGCGCGGATTCCCACGCGGGTCGAGGGTGCCGTGGAAGATCTGCCCACGGTTCAGCTCGTCGCGACGTTGCAGCACAGCCTCGAGCAAGGCTTCCTTGGTCTGGAAGTGGTGTAGCAGCCCCGCGCGAGTCACACCGCAGTCCTCCGCGATCTGGGCGATGGTCGTGTTCCAGTAGCCGATCTTCCCGAAGGCTTCGAAGGCAGCCACCATGATCGCCTCGCGCCGCGCGATGCCTGGTGCGTAATGCCGGGGCCGTCCGCTGCCCATCCGACCTCCCAGGTGTTGGTCCTCCCGTGCGCCGTGATCCTTTCACGCCGTGCGGCCGCGGCCCCCTGCGCGGTGGCTGACAGATTCTCAAAATGAAAACCTACACATGCGTTAGTTTTCATGTTAGCGTACGGGCATCGCACTGAAGCGGTGCGTGAAATGGAGACCAACGATGTTCACCTCTTCACAAGGACTTCCATGGCAGCCGACGACTGCGTAGTCGGATGCCAGAACGTGGCCAAGCGCTTCGGTCACGTCGAGGCGTTGCGCAATGCCAACGTGATCGTCCCCGCGGGCAAGGTTGTCGCCCTCGTCGGCGACAACGGCGCAGGAAAGTCGACGCTGATGAAGACGCTGCTCGGCATCAACAAGCCCGATCACGGCGACGTCATCATCAACAACGAACCGGTGCGACTGCACAGCATTCGGGACGCACAGGCTCTCGGCCTCGAGGCGGTTCATCAGGACCTCGCGCTCGCGCCCCACCTGTCGGTCGTGGAAAACATGTTCCTCGGACACGAACTGACCGGGCCGGCCTTTGGCACACTCTCCAGACGCGAGATGACAGAACGTGCCGATGTCGCCCTGTCAGAGCTGGGCATCAAGCTACCGTCGCTGACCGTCTCGGTGCGTGAGCTCTCGGGTGGACAGCGGCAGGCCGTCGCCGTAGCCCGCGCAGTCATGTGGGCTCGTGTCGCCGTGCTGATGGACGAGCCCACCGCCGCACTGGGCGCACGCCAGTCCGAGATCATCGCCGAGCTCATGCGGACGGTAGCCGCCCGGGGCCTCGGAGTGCTGGTGATCTCCCACGACTTGCCGCGCATCCTCAAGGCCGCCGACACCATCACCGTTCTTTGGCGCGGGGAGACCGTCCTCGACGCGCCAGCCAACGGACTCACCGTGCCCGACCTGGTCGCCACCATGGTCGGCTACCGAAAAGAGGACGTCGCATGAGCGCAACGCCCGCCCCCGCTGCCACTACGGCAGATGACCGAGCGCGAGCGCAGACATCCCGCGTTGCCACCTGGCTGCGCACCCGCGCAGCCTGGATCCTGCTGCTCGACGTCGCGCTCGTGGCGATCTTCACGGCATTGTCCCCTGACAACGTGTTCTGGTCCCAAGCGAACGCCGAAGCACTCATGCTCAGCATCTCCCAGACACTCCTGCTAGCGCTCGGCTTGGCCATGATGCTCGGTGCCGGGATCTTCGACCTGTCCTTGGGCGCGAACCTCGTGCTTTCGTCGGTGATCGGCGCTCAGGTGATGCACAACTTTCAAAGCACTCCCGGCGCGGCCTCGTCCTACGACTCACCCTGGCTGGCCATCCTCGTGGGCCTAGCAGCGGCAGTCGTCACCGGCATGCTCTTCGGGCTGATCAACGGTTTGCTCATCGCTGTCGGCGGGATCAACTCCCTGATCGCGACACTGGGAACGCTGGGCATCGGCACCGGAACGGCCCTGCTGCTCAGCGGAGGTACCGACATCGGCGCCCTGCCCGTCGCGCTGCAGACCGATATCGGACTGCGGACCCTAGGCCCCGTGCCTGTGCCTGCCATCGCAGCCATCCTGACGCTCGCGGCCCTGTGGGCGGTTGTCCGGTTCACTCGCTTCGGAATGCGCGTCCGTGCCATCGGATCGGCCCGAACCTCAGCCGAGCGAGCGGGTATCCGTGTCCGCGGGTACCTGATCACGCTGACTGTTCTCGGCGGGGGCCTCGCCGGTATCGCCGGCTTCATCGACCTGTCCAGATTCGGCTCCACGTCGATCGCCGGACACAGCAACGACGCGCTCGGCGCAGTTACCGCTGCCGTCATTGGCGGGACGCTGCTTGAGGGCGGGTACATCTCGGTCGTTGGAACCTTATGGGGCGCCGCTTTGGCCGTGATCTTGCAGGCCGGCCTGGTCATCCTCGGCGTCTCTGCCTTCTGGCAGCTGATCGTCGTCGGCACCGTCCTACTCCTTGCCGTTCTCCTCGACCGAATCGCCACGCTCCGACGTAACCGCTCCGCTGTCTGATTCGCCCACCCCCTCTCACACCACATTTGGAGACTCTCATGAACAACCTTCACACCTGGCGGCGTGCCGGCGTCGTCGCGGCCGTCGCGACCCTCGGGCTCACCGTCAGTGCCTGCGCCGGCAGCGACGACGCAGGATCCGGATCCACCAGCGCCGCCAAGAGCATTCGCTTGGCAGCCGTTCTGCCCAATACCTCAGACCCGTTCTTCGCATCGATCTCGTGTGGGGCGCTGGACAAGGCGAAGGAGCTCGGCGTCGAGCTGAAGACGTACAACTCGACGACCCCAGACGCCAACACCATGTCGTCCAACTTCCAGACCGCGCTCCTTGGGTCGCCCAACGGCGTGCTCGTAAGCCCGTTCAACAACAATCAGTTCATCGCCCAGTACAAGCAGCAGATGGCCAAGGGCGTGCCGGTCGTCACTCAGTCCAGCACGGACCCGCAGAGCGAGTTCAAGGCGATCTTCAGCAACACCGACACTGCCCCACTGGCCGCGGACGTTGCTGACCTGATCCCGCAGGGTGCTGGCACCATGGTCTTCCTTGGAGGGGCCCCCGGCATCCCGCCCTTGGAGCAGCGCACGAAGCCTTTCGTTGAAGCTGTGGCCAAGCAGCGTTCGGACCTGAAGGCACTCCCCACCGACTACAGCGGCTTCGACGTCAACAAGACGACGACCACCGTCTCTTCTCTGATCCTTGCTCACTCGGACCTCAAGCTCGTCATCGCCGCGGACGGCCCGGATGCCCTGGGGGCCGCAGCCGCCATCAAGCAGGCCGACAAGGCCGGCAAGATCGCCCTCATCGCCTTCGATGCGGTCCCGGGTGAGGTTGACGCGCTGCGCGCTGGCACGATCACCGCACTGGTGGCGCAGAACCCCACCGACATCGGAGCCAAGTCCGTTCAGGCCCTCGTTGACTACCTGAAGGCGCACCCGAACGGCGGTCCGGTCACCCCGGCCGGCAAGGAGGCCGTCGCGAACCAGGTGATTACGTCCAAGAACGTGGACGACCCGGCTACGAAGCCTTTCTTGTACCGCGCCGGCTGCTGATCGCAGGGCGGCGGCGCGACCGCGCCGCCGCCCTCAGCTTGACGAAGGGACCCGCAATGCCTGAGCCCGCTCGCACGCTGCTCTCGAGGGACGAATTCGACCGGTTGCGCATTAGCTTGGGGGTCTCCACGGCCCGGCGGCCGGACCCCTCGACCATCGTCGCCGCTGCCGGCTTGGTCCGTCATGGCCTGGTGGTGGCTGCAGGTGAGGGACCAGCCGCCCCGGGGGAGACATCGGACGGCCCGGGAGGACCCTACCGATTGGTCCAATGGGTCGACGAGGCTGATGCGTGGCACTCGGTCAATGACCGAATCGAGCTCGACCTCCATGGCTCGGCGTCAATGACTCACATCGACGCCTTTTCGCACTTCGCTTGGCTCGCCGACGGCGATGGCAACGGTGGCGAGGAGGGGAAAGGGTTGGCGCCCTCAACCTCGGAGGCTGCCAACACCGCGCACACCGATGCCGGTCAGGTCTTGACTAGCGGAGCCATCGTTGCGCGCGGCGTGCTCGTGGATGTACCTGGACTGGTTGGCTCACCCGTGCCACCAGGGCACGTCGTTACACCTCTCGACATCGCCAACGCGCTAGAACGGCAGAACGTCCAGGTCCGGCGCTGTGACGCTCTGTGGTTGCGGTTCGGGCGGACTCGACAGCGGTTCTCCGACGACAGTCTGGGTCACGAGCCCGAGGCCGGGCTCAGCATCGCGTGCGCGACGTGGTTGGCCAGCGTGGAGCCGTCGGTGGTTGTCACCGACTTCGGCATGGACGGAACACCTTCAGAGGTCGAAGGGATCCCAGTGCCGTGGCATGTGCTGCTCTTGACGAGTCTGCGAGTGCCCTTGGTGGACATGGCGAACCTCACCCCGATCGCCCAAGCATGTGAGACGCAGTCGACGTGGGAGTTCATGTCCGTCGTTGTCCCCCTTCCGCTTCCTGGGGCTACCGGCTCACCCGTCAACCCGATCGCGATCTTCTAGCTCCCACACCGCGAAACGACTCGTGCAAAGGCACGTCACAGGCAACGGCCGGGCTGGGAACCGGCCGCCGCGCCAACACCGCCACACAACCACCCGGTGGGACCCACTGTTCCGCCCCTCTCCCGATTGGTCGATCACACGAAATGACTGCTCGCACTTCTTCCTCCATGACGCACCGCCCCGTCGACCTTGGTGAAGCACCTTTCAACCTCGACGTCGATGACCGTTTCTGGGTCGAGCAGACCCTCGACGGAATGACACTCGAGCAGAAGGTCGGTCAACTGCTGTGCCTTTACCTGCGCACGGACGACGTTCCGACTTGGTGGGGACAGTTGCAGGGCTACGGGATCGAACCGGGTGGTGTGCTCATGCTGCCGCGTACGACAGACAAGGCGCGTGACGACGTCACCAACTTGCAGGTGCTTAGCCCGATCCCGTTACTCGTGGCAGCCAACCTCGAGTCTGGAGCCGTCAACTTCCTCACCGACGCTGAAGCGTTCGCGAACCCCATGCAGCTCGCGGCCACTGGCGACGTGACCRCCGTTGAGCTCTTGGCCACGCACTGCGGCCGCATCGCCTACGACGTGGGCATCAACTGGGCCTTTGCGCCTGTGGTTGATGTTGCGGTCAACCCAGCCAACCCCATAACCAACACTCGCACCTTCGGTGAGGACGTTGAGACGGTTGCGACGTTCGGCTCCGCCTACATCCGAGCGTTGGAGCAGCGTTCGATCGTGACGTCGCCCAAGCACTTTCCCGGCGACGGTGTCGACGGACGTGATCAGCACCTCGTCACGTCCAACAACGATCTGGACGTCAATGCCTGGCAGGCGACTTTCGGTGAGGTGTACCGTGCCGTGATCGCCGCCGGAGCCCGCACGATCATGGTCGGGCACATCCGCCAGCCGGCACTGAGCCGGTCCCTGCGACCCGGCATAGAGCCGCACCAGCTCATGCCCGCCTCGCTGGCGCCGGAACTGCTGGGCGACGTGCTGCGCGACCAACTGGGGTTCAACGGGCTGATCGTGTCCGACAACACCGTGATGACCGGATTCACTTCGGTCATGACGCGCCGAGAGGCGCTGCCCACCGCCCTGAATGCCGGCATCGACATGCTCTTGGGGAACCTGTCAGTGGTCGAGGATTTCGAGATCCTCCTCCACGCCGCCCGCTCGGGCGCTGTGCCGGCCGAACGCCTCGACGACTCGGTGCGGCGAGTACTGGCCACGAAGGCGTCCGCCGGTCTCCACCGGCCAGCGACGCGTGACCCAGGCGATCTGGGCTCGAGCGAGGTCGATGCCGTCGCGCGAGATGATGTCGCGCGCCGATCCGTCACCTTGGTCAAGGACACGCAGGAACTGCTGCCCCTCAACCCCGCCCTGCACCGCCGGGTCTTGGTGTTCGTTCTCGGTGACGAACCCACGTTCTACGACCCCAGCGGCCCATTCGCGCCGCGGTTCGTCGAGGGCCTGCGCGAGCGTGGCCTCACGGTGGATGTGGTGAAGGTGCCGTCAGAGCATGGGGACCCCGCTGCAGCTGAGCACCTCCACAACCGCTATGACCTGTGCCTGTACTTCGCGAATCTTCGATTCACTGGCAACAGCAACAGCCTCAGAATCGCCTGGACTCCGTGGCAGGGCCACGACGCGCCGCGACATGTTGCCAGCCTTCCGACGGCGCTCGTCTCGATCGCCGACCCGTACGTCTTGCAGGACGTGCCCATGATTCGCACGGCAATCAATGGGTACACCCCGACCCCCTCCACGGTCGATGCGGCCCTGGCTGTGCTCTTCGGTGAACAGCCCGCGCAAGGGCAAAGCCCGGTGGATCCATTCGTCGGACACTGGGACGCAGCACTGTGAGCGGCGATCGGACACCGGTGACGGCGGCTGAGATCCGTGGATGGTTGTTCGACCTCGACGGAGTCCTGACTCCCACGGCCGACGTCCACATGCGGGCGTGGGCAGCAGTCTTCGATCCATACCTGGCCGCTGCGGGCGTGGGCGAGTACACGGACGCCGACTACTACTCGTTCATCGACGGCAGGCCCAGATACGACGGCGTACGCGCCCTGCTGGAGAGTCGCGGCATGCACATTCCCGAGGGGGACCCATCGGACGCGAGCAACGTGGAAACCGTGTGCGGCTTGGGGAACCGCAAGAATGACGCGTTCCATCTCGTTCTGCGCAGCGGCGGCGTCGTTCCCTATCCGGGCAGTGTCGCCTTCCTAGACGCAGTGGTGCAACGAGGCTGCCAGGTTGCTGTCGTTTCCAGCTCGAAGAACGCCCCCGAGGTGCTCGCAGCTGCGGGCCTTGCGGACCGGTTTGAAGTCGTCGTCGACGGAGGATACGCCGCGAGTGAGCGGCTGCCAGGCAAGCCCGCCCCGGACACGTTCATCAGAGCGGCTTCACTTCTTGGGCTCCTCCCAGGTCAGGCAGCGGTGGTGGAGGACGCCGCATCCGGAGTGCGCGCTGGTCGTGCCGGCCTGTTCGGGCTCATCGTCGGGCTGGACCGCGGCGTCGGAGCCGCCACCTTGGCTGCCGAAGGCGCTGACACTGTCGTGACCGAACTGGACCAGCTCCTCGACTCCCTCCGTTCAGCTCCATCGCCGTGACTGGCGCACGACGCCCCAGGCCAAGCGCATCGGCCATGGCGCGATCCGCAGGGTGGACACGCTGAAGTTGTCCGTGCGAGCGGGGCGCGTTCCTGCGTCCTGCTGTCGTGCTCAGGCGTTGGTCGGTGCGCCTCCGGGCTGCTTCGCACCACTTCCGGTGCGGTCGACGACTGTCGCCGATGTGGCGAGCACAACCTGGTCCAGGGTGACGCCGGGAGCAAGCTCGACCAGTTCGAACCTGTCGTCGATCACGTCGAGAACAGCCAGGTCAGTGACGACGCGTTTCACCACATTCCGACCGGTCAACGGCAGGGTGCAGCCTGCCACCAGTTTCGCCTGGCCGGTGCGAGTGGAGTGCTCCATCAACACGATCACTCGTCCAGCGCCGCTCACCAGGTCCATGGCTCCGCCCATGCCTTTGACCGTTGCGCCGGGCACCATCCAGTTTGCTAGGTCCCCGTTGCTGGCTACCTGCATGCCGCCAAGAACAGCCACATCAATGTGGCCTCCTCGAATCATTGCGAAGCTGAGCGCGGAGTCGAAGTAGGCGGCACCTGGCCGGACGGTGACGGTCTGCTTGCCGGCGTTGATCAGGTCTGGGTCGACGTCCTCGTCGTACGGGAAGGGTCCGACGCCCAAGATGCCGTTTTCTGCGTGCAGGGTCGCCGTGGAGTCTTCGGGCAGGTGAGCCGGTATCAGTGTGGGTAGACCGATGCCGAGGTTGACGTATTCACCGTCGCCCAGCTCGACTGCCGCGCGCGCTGCCATTTCGTCACGGGACCACGGCATATCAGCTCTCCTGCGTCATGGGTGATGGACGGTGGCGGGTGGTGCGCTTCTCGATCTCCTTGCGCGCCGCCTGCTCGGCGGTGAGGGCAACGACACGTTGCACGAAAACCCCTGGTAGATGAACGTCATCGGGGTCGAGCTCGCCGACCTCTAGCACTCGCTCGGCTTCGACGATGGTGACTCGTCCGGCCATGGCGGCGTTGGGGTTGAAGTTGCGTGCCGACGCGTGGAAGACGCAGTTGCCGGCCCGGTCTGCCACGGCCGCACGCACGAGGGCGAAGTCGGTAACGATGGACTCCTCCAGGACCATGGGTCTGCCGTGGAACGTGCGCACCTCCTTGGGCGGGGACGCGACGGCGACCGAGCCGTCGGGTCCGTAGCGCCAAGGAAGGCCCCCCTCGGCCACTAAAGTGCCCACCCCCGTGGGTGTGTAGAAGGCGCCGAGTCCTGCCCCACCAGCCCGGAGTCGTTCGGCCAGCGTTCCTTGTGGGGTGAGTTCGACGTGCAGCTCTCCGGCGAGGAACTGGCGAGCGAACTCCTTGTTCTCACCGACGTATGAAGCGATAACGCGTGAGATCCGGCCGCGTTCTAGCAGGAGCCCCAGCCCCGCACCATCGACACCGCAGTTGTTGGAGACGACGGTCAGATCGGTGACGTTTCCGTGCACGAGTGCCTCGATGAGAAACCAAGGAATGCCGGCCAGGCCAAACCCCCCGACGGCGAGACTGGAAGCGTCGGGGATGTCGGATACTGCGTCCGCTGCAGAACTGACAACCTTGTCCAGGCTCATGCGGCGTCCACATTCTCGAAGACGGCGGCAATTCCTTGACCGCCGCCTATGCACATCGTCTCGAGTGCGAATCGTCCGCCGCGGCGCCGCAGTTCGTATGCCAGCGTCGCCAGGATGCGTGCTCCTGTGGCACCGACCGGGTGTCCTAGGGAGATTCCGGACCCGTTCGGGTTGAGCCGGTTGTCTTGCGCGTCGATTCTCCACTCGCCCAGACAGGCCAGCACTTGGGCTGCGAATGCTTCGTTGAGCTCGATCAGGTCCATGTCGGCGAGGCTCAGGCCCGCCCGGGTCAGGGCCGCTGCAGTTGCCGGCACTGGGCCGACACCCATCGTCTCCGGTGCGACCCCGGCGACAGCCCACGAGCGCAGCGCGAGGATGGGTTGAAGTGCCCGGCGTTTGGCCTCGGTGCGGGTGGTGACGATGCAAAGGGCGGCTCCGTCGTTCTGGCCGCTGGAGTTGCCGGCGGTGACGGTGGAGCCCGGGTCGACCTTGCGGCGCATGGGCGGGAGGGCGGCCAGGGTGTCCATCGTCGTGTCGGCCCGTGGATGCTCGTCCTGGTCGATGACCAGGTCGGGCTTGCTGCGGGTGCCGGCTACTACGACGGGGACGAGCTCGTCGGCGAATCGGCCTGCTGCGTGGGCGGCGATGGCTCGCTGGTGGGAACGGTGGGCGACCTCGTCCTGTGCGCGACGGCTGATCGCATTTTCGCGACGTAGGTTCTCTGCGGTCTCGATCATTCCATCGCGTATGGGGTGGTGCTGCCCGCCCGCGGTCTCGCGGGCCCGTGCCAGGCGATCGGCGAGCTGGACGTTGCCGCTGCGGATCCCGGTGCGTAGTCCGAGGGCGTAGTGCTCCACCTGGGACATGGACTCGACGCCTCCGGCGACAACCAGTCGGGCCGCTCCGGTGGACACCATGCCTGCGGCGTATAGGACGGCCTGCAGGCCAGATCCGCATCGACGGTCCACCTGCACTCCCGGCACGGACGTGCCAAGGCCGGCATCGAGTGCAGCGACGCGTCCGATCGCGGGCGCTTCGCCGTTGGGGTAGCCCTGGCCGAGGATGACGTCGTCGAYGTCGCCATCGGACAGGTTCGCGCGGTGCGCCAGTTCTCGCAGGAGCCCGGCCACGAGGTCGGCCGCGGTCAGTGACGCCAGCCTGCCTCCGAACCGGCCGACCGGAGTGCGCATCGGGTGGCAGATCACAATGTCCATGCCGTCGAAGGTACGCAGTCGGCTCGGAAGAGAGAAGTACCTATTCGAGCGTTATTAGAACTGTGCGAGTATGAGTAGGTGGAACTTCGTCTGATGCGCTACTTCGTTGCGGTTGCTGAGGAATTGCATTTCGGGCGGGCTGCGGCTCGACTGCACATGGCGCAACCTCCGCTGTCGCAGCAGATCCGGCTGCTCGAGGCGGGCCTCGGGGTGGAGCTCTTGAGGCGTACGACGCGCAAGGTTGAGCTGACGGCTGCAGGGGTGGCCTACCTGGACCGGGTGCGTTCTGTGCTGTGGGAGGTCGAGGACGCCGCGAGGGAGGTACGGCGAGTGGCGGCCGGTACGGAGGGCAGGTTAGTCGTGGGTTGTGTGGGGTCCGCGACGTACAGCCTGTTGCCAGCCCTGGCGCGCAGGCTGCGAGAGGAGCTGCCGCGTGTCGACTTCAGCTTTCGCGGCGAGATGCTCGCACCGGCGCAGGTTGAGGCGCTGGTCGCAAGGAACATCGACCTGGCCCTTCTGAGACCACCAGTTGACAGCTCTGAGATCGAGCTGCGGACGCTGCGCCACGACAAGCTGATCGTGGCGCTGCCGGAGGGGCATCGGCTCAGTGGGCGCAAGCGTATCAAAGTCAGTGACCTCAGGGATGAGAACTTCATCATGCACGCGGGCCAGGGACGTTCAGTGATGAGCGGTGTCGTCGCCAGCCTGTGTCAGGATGCCGGCTTCGTGCCCCGCGTGAGGCAGGAGGTGGCCGAGACCTCCACCATGGTCACGTTTGTCGCGGCCGGGCTGGGGGTTGCCGTCGTCCCTGAGCCAGTGTCTGCTCTCGGCGTGCCCGGGGCGACGTTCAGGCCGCTGACGCCACGGTCTGCAATTGAGCTCTGTATGGCGACGCGGGCAGGTGAGCCCGCCCCGCATGTGGCGCGGGCCGCCGAAGTCCTCACGCAGATGACGGGCGGCGCGCTCGAGCCGTAGCGGCAGTTCTTGCTGCGTTCTTGTCTCCTAGCCTGGCCGTGCCATGGAAGCCATTGCCGATGGGTCTGGGTCGAGGGCGGCCAGGGTGAAGGTGGTCACGCTCCACGCGACGAGCCCAGGTCGAGACGAATACGGTCGATGGTCTGCTGCAGTTCGGACTCGATGCGTGCCAGTTCCGAAGCGTCAGCGATGCGGGCGGGTAGCGCCACTGCGATGACCAGCGGGATGGACTCTCCTGGGGGGAATACCGGGGCGGCGATGGACGCCACGCCGGGGATAACCCCGCCGGACGTGACGGCGACACCGCGACGCTTGACTTCGGCCCGGATCCGGTCGAGTTCTGCCGCGTTCGGCGGGCGTCCCGTGTCTGTCGACATCTGACTTTCCAAGACTGGCCGCGTGAGCGAGTCGGGCAGGTAGGCCAGGTAGACGCGGCCGACCGAGGACGTCAAGAGTGGCAGTGTTGCGCCGACGCGTACCGTGATCGGCAGAGCGTACGACCCATAGTCCCAGCGAACCAGAATCGGTCCGTGGTCACCCCACACGGCGAGGTTGACGGCGTGGGAGGTTCGGTCGCGCAGGTCAGGGAGATGTTCAGACACGAGGCCGACCTCGTCGAGGCGACGCAGAGACTCGACACCGATTCGGCGCATCGCCGGACCAAGGTCGTATAGCCCGGATCTGTGGGACTGCACGACCATGCCCGTGCGGACCAGGCTCACGAGGTAGCGGTGGACCTTGCTCGCGCCCATGTTGGCGGCATGGGCAATCTGGGTGAGGCTCATTGGACCGAGGCCAGCTTCAATGGTCTCAACGATCGACATGGCCAGTTCGACGGACTGGATGCCCTGCTGCTGGCCTTTTGGAGGTGCCTCTTGCGGCTGAGGCGCGTCGTCCGGTTGCACAGTGGACGAGTCTATCGGTGGGTCGGGTGCGGGGATGCGAGGTTGTCAGGGGTGTCCGGGGTGAGCACGAAGTCAAAATTGCACCGCCAAGTGGTGTCGTGGTCCGCGCGCTCGTAGTTGGTCACCAAGGACTCTTTCACCCCGAAGACCGCGTCGGAGCGGAGGTAGTCGTCACCTGCTGCGAATGTATGCGTGACGAGTCTTTCGTAGTTCACGGCCGTGATGAGGAAGTGCACGTGCGCTGGCCGGTACGGGTGGCGGCCGAGCGCACCGAGGAGCTGACCGACGGGGCCATCGTCGGGAATGGGGTATGACGTTGGCTTGATTCCGCGGAAGGAGTACGCGCCGTCGGCACCGGTGATGAACCTGCCGCGGTTGTTCCACTGCGGCTGGATGTCGGGCTGTTGGACGTCGTAGTAGCCGTCAGCATTGTCTGACCACACGTCCACACATGCGCCTGCGATAGGGGAGCCCGTGAGGTCCAGGACGCGTCCGGTGAACAGGCAGCTCTCACCCTTGCCGTCGAAGGTGATGTTCTCACCCATGCTGCGGATGGGTGCGCCGGTGACATGGAACGGGCCGAACACGGTGCTGTCGGTCGCGCCCTTAGGGCGGTGGTGGTTGATCGCGTCCACGAGCATCGACAGTCCGAGCACATCGGAGAGCAAGATGAACTCCTGCCTTTCGTGGTTGCACAACTGTCCCGTGCTGGTGAGGAATGCGATTGCGTGCTCCCACTCAGCCTCGGTCAAGGCCACCTCCTTCGCGAACGCGTGAAGGTGCTGGATGAGGCTTGTCATGATCTGTGCCACGCGTGGGTTGGCGTCGGGGCCTGTGCGTCCCAGGACTTCCTCGGCTGAGCGCTCCTCGGTGAAGAACGTCATGACTTGCCTGCGTCCGAGGCGCTTGAGCCGGGCCGGTGCCCCGCCCACGCATCTTGAAGTAAGGAGCGAATGCCGTGACGTTCCAAGGGTCGGGGAGTCCAGTACGGGGAGGTGAGGGCAAGGTCCGCCACACGGTCGAGGTCGGCTTCCGTCACGCCCAGGTCAGCAAGCCGTTGCGGGGCACCGACGATGCTGGAGAAGTCATAGAGGCTCGCGCCGAGCGGGCTTCCGAAAAGTTCACGTGCCGGGGCGAGTTGTTCCGCGGCTGCCTCAGCGACAAAAGCCATGGTGTGCGGCAAGAGGATTGCATGGGTGGGGGCATGGGGCAGGTCGAGACTTCCACCGAGGGTGTGGCACAGCTTGTGGTGGATGGACATACCTACGCCTCCGAGCACGGTGCCGCACAGCCACGCCCCGTAAAGGGCCGTATCCCGGGCGTGCTGGTCGCTCGGGTCGCGGTGGAGTGCAGGCAGTGCTTCCCGGAAGGCCCGTAGACCCTCCGTGGCTAGCACGGCGAAGAGTGGACTGCCGTCGCGTGCGTAAAGACCCTCGAGAGCGTGCGCCATCGCGTTCAGGCCGCTGGTCACCGTGAGGGCTTCGGGCAGGGTGTCGGTCAGGGATGGGTCGTATACGACGACCTCGGGCAGGATCTCCGGGCCGCTGCGAGTGGTCTTCACCCCATGTTCTGTCTCGCCGAGAACCGGGGTGACCTCTGAGCCCGCATAGGTGGTGGGGACCACGATCTGGGGCACTCCCGTACGGCTGGCGATTGCCTTCCCAAGCCCTGTCGTGGATCCCCCGCCTAGGGCAACGATTCCGTCTGCCCCGGATGCGCGCAATGTGGTGACGGCCTCGTCGGTCACGGCGACTGGAGTGTGCATGGTCGCGTTGCTGAAGACGCCTGCAGACAGGTCGCCCAGGGAGGCAGCCAGCGCGGCGCCGTGCTCGGCCTGTTCGGGGGTCGTGAGAACCAGCGCGCGGAGTACCCCGGCTCGTGCGACCTCCTCGGGGATCTGTGCCAGGCAGCCGCGCCCGAACACGATGCGGGCCGGCCCTGTCGTGTGGGTGAACCCGTGGAGTGCGAATTGGGGCGCCGGTTCGGCGTTCATCGGTCGAGGCCGAAGAGCGAGGCTGCGTTGGTCCGCCCGATCTTGGTGCGGTCCGCCTCTGAAAGTGAGGCTGCGTCGAACCAGTTGGCTGCGTGGTCGATGTTCTCGAAGGGCCAGTCGGTCGAGAACATGATGCGGTCGGCACCGAGCTCGAGGATCGCGTCGATGAGCGACTGGGTGCGGAAGTTGCCCGAAGTGGTGATGTGGAAGTTCTCGGTGAAGTAGTCGACGAAGCGTCGCTTGGCCGGGTAGGTGGGTGGAAGGTCGACCCAGGCATTGCGGTTGTCCATGCGCCACAGCATTGCCGGGATGCCCTCGCCCATGTGGCCAATGACGATTTGAAGCGAGGGGTGGTCGTCGAACAGGCCACTGGCCATGAGTCGCAGCGCATGGACGGCCGTCTCCTGCGCGAAAGCCCAGGTCGGGCCGAGCAGCCAGGGGTGGTTGTCGTAGATTCGGGCGTCCTGTGCGAGCGGGTTGCGTGGGTGGAGGTAGAACGGGACGTCGAGCCGTGCAACCTCGGCCCAGAATGGGCGGTACCAGGGTAGGTCGTAGTAGAGCGGCTCCTGCCCGTTGCCATGTTGGTCGTCTTGGGAGAACCCGTTGACGAGGGCGCCGACGAAACCGAGATCGGTGACGCACCTCTGCAGTTCCTGGGCGGCGGCGTCGGGGTCCTGGAGGGGCAGCGCGGCGAAGGCTCGGAACCGATCCGGACGTTTGGCGCACTCTTCGGCGAGGGCGTCGTTGGCGCGTTTGGCGATTTCGATGGCGCGCCGGCGGTCTGGGATCGCTTGGACGGCAGGTGCGTTCAGGGACAGGATCATCGTCTCGATGCCATGTTCGTCCATGAGTTCCAGGCGACGTCCCTGGACGTCCAGGAGTCGGTTCTGCAGTTCGTCCCAGTAGGTGCCGGGTACGAAGCCGGCGGAGTCCTGGAGTGTCTCGGGAATCGCCCAGTGCTCTTCGAGCGCGATTTTGCCTTTCATGATGTTCTCCTTGTCTGCGGGGGTGTCAGGCGGTGGTGCGGAGCTGGCCGAGCAGCTCTTTGATCAGCGCGCCCAGCTCCTCTGCGTTACCTGCCAGGGCGTAGATGTAGCTGTCCGGACGCACAATTGCCGCGACGCAGCCTGTGCTGGCAAACCAGCGGGTGTAGGTGCCGCCGGTGTCGGACAGGTCGGCGGGTTCGAACATGGACCCGATCCCGAAGGTGACTTCGCGCCCGCCGAGCGAGCCGAAGGCCGCGCGAAGGTCGTCGGGGATGGCTGCCAGGGAGACGGCGCTGTTGGCAACAACGAGCCACCCTGTGCCAACCACGTCGTCGAAGAGGGCGGTGCGTTCGGCTGACGAGACAATGCCCTGGGGGAGCATGTCTCCGCCACTGACTATGAGTCCGCCGCGCAGGGCCGGGTACACGAGCTTGTCCGGCTTCATGTTCGCTTGGCGTGCGGCGATCATCTGGGCGTCGCGAAGTTCGGCTTGTTCGACGTCCCGCATAGTCTGGACCCGACCGAGCTCGATGGCCTTTTCAGTGATGAAGCGGACGTGCGGTTCGCGTTCCACCTGGTATGTGTCGAGCAGGTCGTCGGGCCCGCCGCCGGCCACGACCATCTGAATCTTCCATGCCAAGTTTCTGGCGTCGCGAATGCCAGACACCATTCCCTGTGCGAGGAAGGGGGGCATCTGGTGGGCTGCGTCTCCGGCGAGCAGGACCCTGTGTTGCCGCCACTGCTGAGCAATGCTGGAGCGGAAGGTGTAGTTCGCGGTGCGGATCAAGTTGGCGTCGGCGGGGGTGAGGTAGTCCCCGACGCGCTCCCAGACCCGGTCGGTCCGGATCGCCTCCTCGGCCGAGGTGTCGGCCTCCAGCCGGAACGAGAACCGATGGTGGCCGGGGCCGATGTTCACGATGGCGATTGGTTCGGCGGGGTTGCAGACCTGACGGAAAGTGGGCAGCCCGGGGACGTCGTGCCGGAGCTGGAAGTCGCACACGAGCCAGTTTTCGAAGAACCCGTAGTCGTCGAGGCCAACGCCAATCACGTTGCGCACTGTGCTGTTGCCGCCGTCGCATCCGATCACGTAACGGGCGCGGACCTGTTGTTCGTTTCCGTGTGCGTCACGGCTCGTCACGGTGACGTAATCGGGATGCTGGTCGATGCCAGTCACCTGAGTGCCACGGCGGACCTCGACGGTGGGGAGGGTCTCAACGAGTTCGTGCAGCACGGTCTCGATGTGCGGTTGGTACATCATGTACTGAGCGGGCCAGCCACAGCGGCCGGGGTTGTCGAATTCGATGTCGAGCAGTACATCTTCACGGCCGTTGACCCACACGTAGCCCCGCTGCACGTTCGTGCCAGCCAGCATCTTCTCGGCTACGCCCAGTTTCTGGAATGTCCGCATGGTCTCGTCGTCAAAGGCCGCGGCCCGCGGCAGGTTGTAGAGGCCCTCATACCTCTCCATAGCCAGGACGCTGACGCCTTGTTGCCCAAGCAGTGCTGACAGGCTCATTCCGGTGGGGCCAAATCCGACGACGACAACATCGACGCCTTCTGCGGTGATGGTCATTTCAGGGCTCCTGGTCTTTGCTCACGAGGGCGTGAAGTGTCATGCCTTGAGCCCTGCTTCCTTCGCTTCGTGTCGTCGGGTCGCGCCGTTCGATCTGGTGATTTGGGGGACGCATGCTGCCAGGACGGCTCCGATGACACCGGGGATGGCAAACAGGTAGAAGTTCCACGACACGTCAAGGGATGAGGTCAGGATGGCGCCGCCCATGGTTGGGCCCGTTATGGCGCCGACACGGCCGATGGACAGGGCCCACCCGATTCCGGGACCGCGAAGGTGGTCGGGGTAGCGAGTGACGATGAAGGCGTTGGTGAGGACCTGTGAACCGATGAAGCCCAGGCCGCTGACGAACATGAGGACGAATAGCAAGGGGAGCGGCGGTTTCAGGGTCATCAGGAGGAGGGCGGCGGCGCCGGCGAGGAATGAGGTCACGACAACGGGCTTGATGCCAAGCCGTCCAGCGAGGCGTCCCCCGGCGACCATGCCGACGGCGGCTCCAACCCACATCGCCGCGGCTTGGAGCAGGGAGGAGCCAAGGGAGTAGCCGGCCGCTTGCATGATGGTGGGCAGCCACGTGCTGATCCCGAATACGAGCAACAGACCGCAGAAGGAGATGGCCCAGAAGAGCAGCGTCGGCAGCCATACACCGCTGCCGAAGAGGGAGCGCAGACCGCCGACGTCGCCGCGCTGGGTCGTGAGCCCTGCGGTGGATGGGGTGTAGGGGCTTTCGGGAAGTGCCCGCACCGCCAGAGGGAGAAGGACGATGGCGGGAACGGCGCCGGCAGCGTAGATCCACCGCCATGATGCCTCGGGCAGCAGGAAGCTTGCGAGCAGGGCCGAGACGAGGGCGCCTCCTGCATAGCCGGCCATCATCGCGCCCACGTTTCGGGTGCGTCGCTCGGGAGCGGAGAGGTCTGCGATGTATGCGGTCAGGGTAGGCAGGACGATGCCGACGCCGAGGCCGACGACGGTTCGGGCGATGCCGAAAAGGCCGAAGCTGTGCGCGAGGGCGCACGCCAGCATGCCGACCGAAAAAAGTCCGGCTCCGCTGAGCAGGAGCCGTCGGCTTCCTACCCTGCGGATGAGCAGGGCGCAGAGGGCGGCCCCGATGAGCATGCCGATAGCGAGTAGTGATCCGACGTGGCCGGCTGACTGCTTAGTGACGTTCAGATCGGACTTGAGAAGGGAGGGGATGGTGACGCCGTATGAGGCGAGGTCATAGCCCTCCAGGGCAGCAAACGCACCCGCGATGAGGAGAACTGGAAGTTCACGGCGGGATCCGGCGCCATTGCCGGACGGGGTCACAGACATGGAGATTCTCCTGGCGAAGAGTGCGGCTGTATGGAGTTGGGCGCCCTGGCGCGAGCACTTGACACGTACGGTAGATTTCACCTATGCGAAAGTCAATGAATAATAGTGAAATAGTTGTTCATGCCGTGCCGGGCGGACAGGCCGCACGGTCATCCCGCAGGGAGGCCGTCCCGGGCCATGCGGATGGGTGGGCTGAGGAGCCCCGCCCAGTCCACGCCTTAGGTGCAGCGAGGGCTCGATGATTGGCGCGAGGTCGCTGACGTGGCCGTTCACGCAGGGTCTCCCGCCACGGGCTGCGACAGACTTCGCAGCCCTGCTCGGATCGCGCGCATTCCCCGACGCCGCCCGGGACGCCGCAGCGTGAGCGCCGCGACCGACACGATGCGGGCTGTCGTACTGTCTGGCCCAGGCGCGGTCGGCGCCCTGAGGGTGCAACGGATTCCGGTTCCGCAGCCGCGGGACGGGTGGGTACTCATCCGGGTGCGAGCGGCGGGCCTCAACCGGTCCGAACTGCACACCAGACTCGGCCTCGCCGAAGGAGTGACCTTTCCGCGCGTCCTCGGCATCGAGGCGACTGGCGAGGTCGTCGCTGCACCGGGCGGCGAGTTCTCGGTCGGGCAGCAGGTGATGACGATGATGGGCGGGATGGGTCGCACCTTCGACGGCGGATACGCCGAATACACGTGCGTGCCGACTGCCCAGGTGATCCCGTTTCGCAGCGATCTCCCATGGGAGCTCCTGGGGGCCGTCCCGGAGATGCTCCAGACGGCACACGGAAGCCTGACGACTGGACTGGACGCACAACCGGGGCAGACATTGCTCGTGCGTGGAGGCACCTCCTCAGTCGGGATGGCTGCCGCCGTGCTCGCGAAGCGCATGGGGCTCACCGTCATATCGACGACCCGTTCTCAGGCCAAGGCCACGCCCCTACGCGAGATCGGTGTGGACCATGTGGTCATCGACGACGGGCAGATTGCGGCTCAAGTGCGCCAGCTCGTGGCCGATGGGGTGGACGTGGCTCTGGAGCTAGTCGGCGCCCCCGCCCTTCGAGACACGTTGCGGACCCTGAAAGTGCACGGGGTGGGCTGCTTCACGGGGATGCTGAGCAACTCTTGGGTCGTTGACGACTTCTACCCGATTGACTACCTGCCCTCAGGGGTCAGGCTCACCGCGTACTCCGGCGAAGCCGCCGACCTTTCAGCAGGTCCTGCAGGACTACCTCGACGCAGCCGCCAGCGACGTTCGCCTCGTCCCGCTGGACCGGGCCTACCCTCTCGACCGGATCCGTGATGCTCACCACCGCATGGAGCAGAACCTCGCCACCGGCAAGCTGGTCGTGGTCCCATGAGCGTGGCCGGTTGGCGCGAGCGGTGGCGTAACGTGACCTACATGGCTGCCCCGTGGGACAGCCTCGGCATTCTGATCATGACGGCGGCTGATCGCAGGCAGTCAGTCCATGTGCCGACAAGATCAATTGACACAGCCAACCCGGTGGTCGCGAGGTCGTTGAGTCAGCCAGAAACTGAAGGGTCACCGAGCTGAACACGTCGGTCCCGCTGGACTGCGTGATGCAACGATGTTCCCGCCCTTCGTCCAAGGGGAGACGGATAGCGACGTCTGACCGGTTGGGCCGGCGACTCGGACCAGGTTGATGACCAGTCTGGTGCACGCCGTTGACACGCAGTTCGCTGTCGACGACCGCCCTGTCGTCCTTGCCCATGCGGCCGGCCGCGTTTGGTGCGGGCCCTCTGCTACCGCGGGGAACGCACCCCGGCAGCGGCAATCCCGCGCGGCAGAAGACTCGGCGCTATGAGGTTAACGGCGCCGGTAGGGCACCGATCTGCTGCATCACCCCGAGGAGGTCGGGCTGGCCCCGTTCGCCGACGATCCGGCCGTCCGCCAGGTAGTAGAAGTTCATGGCCTGCACCGAGATCTTGTTGCCGCTCGCCGGGATCCCCAAGAATTCACCCTCGTGGGTTCCCTCCATGGTGAACCGTGCGACCACGGTGTCGCCTTCGGTGACCGTCTCTTCCAGCGTCCACTGGACGTCGGGGAAGGCGCTACGCATCATCCCGATGACTTGCATGTACCCATCGGGCCCACGCAGTGGTTCCGGATGGGTTGGCGCGTGGAACACCGCGTCCGGAGAAATGACCTCGCGGGCGAGATCCTCGTTGCCCGTGTTGATGAACTCGACGAAACGGTTCATCACTGACTCGGTGGACTGCGACGGCATGTTGCTGTGCCTCTCCGGAGACGTTTGGGTGAGTACCTGCGAGGCTAACATCGATTCGATGTTCGGGTGCGAAGATGGATTCATGCTGGAACTCGCGATACTCGGCTTCCTCGCCGAAGGGCTCCTGCCCGGACACGAGTTGCGCCGCCGCATCTCACAACTGACTGGCTATACGCGGCCGGTCAGTGACGGCAGCCTGTATCCGGCCCTCAATCGCCTGACCAGGGCCGGCTTGATCGGGCGGCGCTCCGACCCAACTGCCGGGGGGGCCCGATACATGCTCAGCCTGACGGCGGCCGGCCGGACCGAGATGCTTCAGCGCCTGCGCAAGCCCGCCGACCACGAGATCACCGACTTCACCCGGTTCTTCGTCATCCTGGCATTCCTCTCCCACCTGCCCGCCGTGGCCGAACAGCACGCGGTGCTGCGCAGACGGTTGGAGTTCCTGGAGGAACCGGCAAGCTTCTTCTACGACAACGAGCGGCCCCTGCGTGCCGAGGAGATCGCCGACCCCTACCGGCGGGGCATACTGCTCACCGCCCGCGCCACCAGTCGCGCCGAACGGACCTGGCTGCGCGAGACCCTCGAGGATCAGCCGCCCGCATTCGACACCAGATGACCGACGGCAACCCGAATGCGGCCGCCGCTTCCGCGAGCTGACTTTGTCCACCGAGGTAGCCCCATGATTGCCAGGGCTGAACCTGCCGTTGTCGCTGGGTGCAGATACGCCGGCGCAATGACGCCGGCACACAGTCAGGCTGGGACGAACTTCAGGTGCTGCTCACCCTGCACGCTAGTGATCGGGTCGATCTCCTGCTGAAGGAGTTCTACGACACCAGCAGACGCGTCCACCGCGCCCCCTGAACATCGTTGGTCCGAGCTCGGGCGCTTGATCGAATCGCCCATATTGTACTTTCAGGAACGAACGGCTGGACATCGCGCAGGGAAGCAACGCCGCCGTTGACTGACCTTTCATCACCATCTGACGACAGACCCTCAGGGATCCCGGACAGGGCGGCCTGGGGCAATGGTGACACGATGCAAGGTGGACCGGCGGCTTATGAGGCTTCCAAGAAGCCGTTCAGGAGAGCCTCGAATTCTGCTCGGCGCTCGAACGGGACCCACAGGCCCGTCCGTCCGAAGACGTGGACTCTGGCGTCCGGAATCCGGTTGAGGAGAAGGAGGGCGTTGTCGTAGCCCTGGACCACGTTGTTACGGCCCCAAACGATGAGGGTCTTGGCCCGGATGCGGTCCGCCTCTAGCCAAACCGGCTCGTGCACCGCGGTTGCCTTGCCCTCGGGTGCGTGCGCGATGAACTCGGGGTCCATGCTGGCCTCGTAACGCTCCTGAACGATCTCGTCCGTGATGAGGCTTCGGTCGAACACGATCATTTCGAGGTAGTCGCGCATGGTCTCCACTGTCGGGCCAGGCGGGTCGTAGTAGCGACCGATCCGCTTGGAGCCTTCGGAGGGACTGGGGGTAATCAGCGGCATGCCGCCAGCCGAGCTGACGAGCACGAGCCTGTCCACGACCTCGGGACTGTCGATCGCCATACGCAWCGCCACGACGCCGCCCGTTGCTAAGCCGACCACGTGTGCGCGTGCGATGCCCAGCTCCTTCAGGAGGGCCGCGAAGACCGTGGCTCCCAGACGGGCACGTCCCTCGGCCGGCAGATCATGTTTCTGCGAACCGCCGTACCCTGGGAGGTCGACCACGAGCATCCGGAAGCGCTGGGACAGCGTCGGGACATTCGGGCCGAAGTTGCCCCAGCCGAACGCCCCTGGTGCGCCGCCGTGAATGCAGAGCAGGACCGGCCCCTCGCCAACATCGTGATAACGAATCCGGATCCCGCCGGCCTCAATGAACCTCTCGGTGTCGCTTGCCGTGGGCACAGATGCGGTCATCGACGACTCCACCTCCTCAGTGCTCACCTGCGTCTGGGCCATGTTCGTGGTCACAGGCCCACGCGCAGGAAGTTTCCCACCAGCTCGTTGAAGACCGAGCTCTGCTCCCACTGCGGCCAGTGCCCGGCCCCTTCGATCAGGGCGAACCGCGCCGCCGGAATGCGTGCAGCCATCTGCAGACCCGCAGCGGCCGGTCCCGATGGGTCGTCGCTGGTCCAAACCACCAGGGTCTCGGCCTTGATCGCGGCTAGCTCGTCATCGGTGATGAGATTGCGCTGTCTTATCGTCGGGTCCTGAAGGCAGAGGATGTGACGCATGGACTGTGCGAACCCCCGCTGGGAGTAGATCGCCTTCCGAATCGCAACCAGCTCGTCCGTCACACTGGCCGGGTCGGCCATGAGCCATTCCAGGCGCGTGCGGATCCGTTCTTCGCTGGGGTCGTCTGCGGCCGCCTGCGACAGTTCCCTGATCCGGGCCATCACCTCGGGGGCCGACATCGTCCCGCCCGGGGTGTTGAGAACCATCCGCCGGACTCGCCCTGGATGCGCGGCGGCGTACTTGGCGGCGACCCACCCGCCCAGCGACTCACCGCACAGGTGGACAGAGTCGACACCCAAGGAGCTGATCACGCCATCCAGGTGGTCAAGGTAGGTCGGTAGCTCCAGATCGGCTTCTGCCAGGGTGGTGAACCCGTGACCCGGCCAGTCGTAAGCGACCACCATGAACCGCCCGGCGAGGCTTGCGACGTTGCGGCTGTATGCCTCCAGGTGTCCGCCCGTTCCAGGCAGCAGGATCAGTACCTCCTCACCGGCGCCCGCTTCGAGGATCCGCGTGTTCCAGTCGCCGATCTGACGGTGCGTCACGCTGAAATCCGTGCCCAGCAGGGAGCTCCAGATGCCCTTGGCGGGCACTGCCTCCCTCGGGCATTCTCCCGCCGCTGACGCGCCGACCGCGTGTTCCTGTCCAACTTCAAGATTTGCGCTGACTCCCGGCACGACTTCTCCTTAAGGCTGAGGTTTCAGCGACCGTACGCCCTGCGACCGAATTCACGGGACCCAAGTTCCAGACAACGGAACCGGCCGGTCGGCGAGGCATTGCGTGGCAGCGGAACCCCACCTCGGTACCGGCGGCTTAGCACCGGCGCGGGGCAGCCGTCAGGGTCCGCCTGGCAGAACTCTGCGAGCCTTCGCGGCAGGGGGCCGGTCACAATCAATGCATCACCGAACACGGGAGACCAGAGTGACTGAAAGAGTCGATCCGAGCTGGGGCGCGGGCCTGCCGGACCGAATCCGCGACACGTTCGACCGAGCGGCGGCCCTCGTGACGCAGGACCAGATTGCATCGCTTGTCACGGAGTTCGTCAACGTGCCGAGCCCGACAGGCCGAGAGCTGCCCCTGGCCGAGCGCATCGTCCAGCTCATGGAAGAGCGCGGGGTCGAAGGCCATCTGATGCGCATCGATGACGATCAGGCGAACGCGTGGGGCCGGCTGCGGGGCAGCGACACCCAAGGGAGTCGCGTGATGCTCTACGCACCCATCGACACGGTCACCACCGGTGATGCGGCATACGACATGCCGGTTGTGGGATCGATGACTCCTGACCTCGAGACAGCTGCATACCGACCGCGTGATGGTCTGCTCGCCGGACTGGGTGCTTCAAACCCGAAGGGGCACGCGGCCTGCATCCTGGCCGCGGCCGAGGCGATCCGGCGGGCTGACGCCTCCCTTGTGGGCGATGTGCTCATCGCCTTCGGGGCGGGCGGCATGCCCGCCAACGCGCGCCCCGGACCGGGGCGGCGCAATGTCGGTCACGGCGTCGGCGCCTCCTTCCTCATCCAGCAGGGGGTCTGGCCCGACGTTGCGGTGATCGCGAAGCCGGGATGGGCGGTCACATGGGAGGAAGTGGGCGTGACCTGGTTCAACCTCACCGTCCACGGTGCGCACAGCTACGTGGCCGCGCGCCACAGGCTGCCCTACGACAATCCGATCAGGTCTGCGGCCCGCCTCGTCGACGCCCTCGAGGAGTGGTTCCCCCAGTACAGCGCGGCGAACTCCGGCGGCGGGGTCGCTCCTCAGGGTGTCGTCGGCGGAGTCGAGGCTGGCTGGGATCGGACGCCATCCTTCGTCCCGGCCACCGCCGTCGTGCGGCTGGACCTGCGGACACCTCCCGCCATGACTCCGGTGATGGCTGAACGGCAGCTCCGGGCTGCGGTCGAGCGCATCGCGGCCCAGCTCGACATCCGCGTCGATGTGGACATGGTGCTGTCGATACCAGGGGCCGACACGGGCGAGGGTGCGTGGATAAGCCGATCGTCGGTGGCGGCCTGGGAGGCCTTGGAGGGCCGCGCCCACGAACCGGAGCGCTCGCTCAGCGGAATGACCGACGCCAACTTGTTTCGGAGGGCCGGCATTCCGACGGCGCGGGTCGGTATGCCCAAGGTGGTCGAGGGCGATCGCGAGGTTGGATTCGAGTACGGCATGAACTGCGTGGACCTCAACGATGCCGTGAGGTTCACGAGGATGCTCGTCCGCATCGCGCTGGACACGGCGATGCGGTCGAGCGAAGAGATCCGGTCCCTTTGAGACCGGGATCGGGATGAGCTGGTAGCCGAACGCTGGCCACGGTTCCCCCGACCAACCCACTACAGATGGAGAGAACACCATGGCTCACCCGACTCAGATCGCGCATGTCGTCTACGGGACGCATCGCTTCGACGAGATGATCGCCTTCTACCAGACCGTTTTCGGCGACGTCGTGCGGATGAACAACGGGAAGCATGCCTTCCTGTCCTTCGACCATGAGCACCACCGTCATGCCCTAATTAACCTCGGACCCGTCGACGACGCGAACGGCCAGTCGGCGTCTGCCGCCGCTGACTATGCGAAGCGTCCGGGCGTGCGGCACGTGGCTTATGCCTGGGAAGATGTGCCGACCTTGATGTCCGTCTACGAACGGCTGCGCGACGAGGGGATCAAGCCCGTCAAGCACGTCAAGCATGGCCCCTCGCTGTCCCTGTACTACGAGGACCCTGACGGTCATCGGAGCGAGTTCTACGCGGACGTCATGTCGACGGAGGACGCGATCGAGTACATGACCTCACAGGTGTTCGTCGAGGACCCGGTGGGCGACAACTTCGACCCCGAGGAGGTGCTCGCAGTCGTCAGGGCCGGCGAGGACTACACCTCCTATGTTCGACGCCTCCCCGACCCTTCGTGATGGTTCGCAGCGCCTGCGGGGGGTTCCGTCGAACGGAACACCAGGCAAGGCCCCATGAACACCGATCTAGCCTTGTCAAAAGTGGCCGACAGCCGGCAGCTGGCGAGGGCGCCGATCGGGTCCCGCGCACCGCGCGACAACGGCAACCGGAATTGGAGCCGACATGACCCAACAGATCTCCAGCACGAGGGAAAGCACCATGACCACTCTCCGCAACCCCAACGTATCAGCGGCCGCGTCACCGGTGTCGACCCGTGGCGACGAGGAATCTCGGGGCGCTCCCGCATCGGTGCGCAACGTGACGATCGCCTTCGGTGCGTTCACCGCCGTGCAAGACGTGAGCCTCGACGTCCAGCCCGGCGAGTTCGTCTGCCTACTCGGCCCAAGCGGGTGCGGGAAGTCGACGCTGCTCTCCGCGCTTGCTGGCTTCGTCCCGGTGGTCAGCGGTCAGCTCAGAGTCGACGGTCGCTCGCCGGAGAAGGTCGGCGTGGAGCGTGGCCTGGTCTTCCAGTCCACTGACGTCCTGTTCGAATGGCTCACGGTACGTCAGAACATAGGGTTCGGTCCTCGCGTCAGAAAGCTCTCCAAGTCTCGGCAAGCAGAGCTGGTCGAGGAGTATCTCGCCCTGGTGGGCCTGAAGCATGCGGCCGATCGCCTGCCCTCGCAGCTCTCGGGCGGCATGAGGCAGCGTGTGCAGGTAGCCAGGGTCCTCGCGAACGAGCCCAGCATCATCCTGATGGATGAGCCTTTCGGCGCACTGGACGCCCAGACCCGGGAGGTCATGCAGACCGAGATCGAGCGCATCTGGCGTGACCGCGGATGCACCGTGGTGTTCGTGACACACGACATCGAGGAGGCAATCCGACTCGCCGACCGCATCGTGGTTATGACGGCCGGTCCTGCTGCTGGCATCAAGTCGGTGCGTGAAGTGCATCTTCCCCGGCCGCGCCAGCTCGACGACCCCGATGCCATCGCGTTGCGCAGGGACCTACAGCAGGAGATCAGCAAGGAAGTCAGCAAGTCGCTGCGGGCGCAAGGCGCCGACGAGGAGGTACTGGCATGACCGCCGTTGTTGTCCGGGAGACGCGAAGAGTCTCCGTCAGAGGCGTCTCGCGAATCGGCCTCGTGATCCTGTCGCTGTTGCTGGGATTGGCGCTCTGGCAGCTCTGCGCCATGGCTTACGGTCCGTTGCTTGTGGCCTCCCCCAAGGAGACGGCCCTGGCGGCCGCTGAGCTCGCAAGCAGCGGGACCCTGTTGCAGGCCGCTCTCGTATCCCTGCGCCGCATCGGTATCGGGTGGGGGCTCGGGCTTGTGGTCGGTGCGCCACTCGGGATCCTCATGGGCCGGATCAAGATCCTTCGCCTCATGCTCGACCCGTTCATCGAGTTCTTCCGCTTCATCCCGCCCATCGCGTTCGTGACTCTTGCCATCGTGTGGTTCGGGATCGGTGAGACGTCGAAGGTGATCCTCATCTTCTACACCGGCGTCTTCATCGTGACCCTCAACACCATCGCCGGCGTGGCCTCGATCCCTGACTCGCGGCTGCGGGCAGCAGAGAGCCTCGGCGCGACCCGCCAGCAGGTGCTGACCCGGATCGTGCTTCCCTCGACCGTCCCGCATCTGGTGACGGGGGCGCGCCTGTCGCTCGCCAACTGTTTTCTCACGATCGTCTCGGCCGAGATCGTGTCCGCCGACACTGGACTCGGCGCGCTTCTGTGGCAGGCCCGCAACTTCGGCCGCATCAACTGGATCTTCGTGGGGATCGTTGCCCTCGGCATCCTCGGCTTCCTCTGTGACCGCGTCATCCGCCTACTCTCCACGGCTCTCCTGCGCCGGTTCGGACTCCGCTTCTGACGAGCAACTTCAGTCCGGCCGGCCCCTGAGGCCCGAAGCGCCCCTCCTACCGTGAGTAGGAGGGGCGCTTTCGCCGACACCTGTGGGTCGTGGTGTCCCTGCCGAACAGCTCAGGTGACGTCCTCCACCAGGCACTCGGCCAGTTTCGTGGCGAGCATCAGGATGGGTAGGTGCGGGTTGGCAGTAGGGACGACAGGCATGGCTGAGGCGTCCATGACCCAGCAGCTCTCCCAGCCGATGACTCTCCCCCGACCATCGACGACCGCATACGGATCATCCGCCTTGCCCATGCGGGCGGTCCCACCCGCGTGCGATCCCGAGAGTGATCTCGCGACCCATGACTCATAGAAGTCCTCGTCCCTGAGGCGGTCGACAGGCGTACCCCTGTCTTCGACGCAGGCCTCGGACACCATCCTCCTGAAAGGCTCGGTCTTGAGCAGTCCTAACGCTAGGTCGACGCCTTCGCGCATGGCTGCGCGGTCGCGGGCTGTCGTCAGCATCCGCTGGTCGACACGCGGCGGCTGACACCCGTCGGGGGACGAAAGCTCCACTGTGCCAGCGGACTCTGCGGCCATGAGCTCGATGATGACCCGCCCGTCGAAGCCTTCGGCCATCCCGGCCGGCAACCCGTGGACCGGAAGGAGGTGTAGATCGCTCTGTCCATACGTCGAGGAGACCCGCAGGCCGGCTCCGATGGTGGGCTTTGCCCGGTCGACGTGCCGAAACTTCTCGTGAAGCCTGAGAAGAATGGTCGCCGAGGGGTGGTCCAGCAGATTGGAGCCGACGCCCGGACGCCTCGAGCCGCTGCGAAGGAGAATGGCGGGCGTCTCCAACGCCCCAGCACAGAGAACGACGAGGTCCGCGTCGATCTGGGAGCCGTCGACGAGCCGGACCCCCGTGGCTGCTCCATCGCGAACCAGGACGCGATCGACCCGTGCGCCTGGGCGGACGTCAAGGCGCCCCGACCGCATGGCCGGGCTCAGGTATCGCTCGCGGCTGGAGTGCCTGCGCCCCTGAGAAGCATTCAGCCACAGTCGACCAGCGCCGTCGTGCGCACCGAGCAGATCGACGTCGTTGGCGAGCCCCAGCTCGGGGGCGGCCGACAACACCGCACGGTCGAGTGGTGTCAAAGATGCGCTCGGCGTCAGGGTGAGGTCGCGCTCCAGCTTTTCGAATACGGGTCCGACCGCTTCCCAGGACCAGTCGGACAGCCCGAACTCCGAAGCCCACCGGTCGTAGTCAGCTGGAAGTCCCGGCATCGCGATCATCGCGTTCAGCAACGCCGTGCCTCCCAAGCCTCGCCCGCGCCGGTACTGGCGGGGCAGGTCGGTAACATGTCGCCGGACCATAAGGTCCGGCACGAAGGCTTCGGTCGCCTCGAGGGCGTCAAGCCAGTTCCAGGACGCCAGCTTTGCGTTGACGCTCTCGTGTGAATGGTCGGGACCGTCTTCCAGAAGCACCACGCTGAGATGAGGCTCCTCGCTCAGGCGAGCGGCCACCAGGCACCCGGCGCTTCCAGCACCGACGATGACGACTCGACGCGTCCGTGACGTCATGGTGTGGGGTTTCGCCACGTGTCCGCGACGCTGCCGCTGGCCAGCGTCGTTGCCGCACCGACCAGCTCCGCGGCCTCGGTGAGGAGCTCTCCCTGCGCGCTCAGGAATGCCTCGCGAGCCTGCTTGGTACGCCACCGTTCGACGACCACGAGCCCGTCGGTCTTGTGGTCGTCGGGCAGCACCACCGACGTCGTCAGGAAGCCTTCTGTGACTGCCAGGTGCGGCTGCAACCGCCGGCGGCGCCACTCGAGGTAACTGTCGCGACGCTCGAGGGCAACGTCCAGGTGGTAGATGTGCTGGTAGGGCATCGAGCGGACCGCTGGTGGGCGAGGCCGGCTCTCAGACAGCAAGCGAGGCCCCATGGCCCAGGCCTGCCGGTCGAGATCGGTGAAGAGGACATGAATGCCGTCTGCGGAGACCGCAGCGAACTCGGCGACCACGTCGACGATCCCTCGCGCGATGAACGCCTTCACGGTCTCGTCACGGCCTGCGGTGAGACTCACGCTAACGATGGGCACGGTGGCTCCTTGGGTGGCTGGACTCCGGCGAACCAGAGGCCGAGTGAAAAGGCACCTGGGCCGAGACGAGAAGTCTTGGCCCAGGTGCTCAGGACTGGCCTGAATTCAATTGTTTAAATGTGGAGAATGTCGCCGATCGGCTTACTTGACGTGCTGCGGATACCAGCCCTTGAGGATCTGCGAATCGGCAGGGCCAGCCTTGATCTTTCCTTGGCTCATGAAGAATGCAGTGGCCGCCTTCACCTGCTCGGCGTCCTTTTCATTAAAGTCGCGGAAGGTGAAGTCGGTGCTCTTGAGCACCTTGAGCGCCTGCTCCGGGGGCATTCCCAGCTTCTTTGACACCAGCGCTGCCGCCTCGTCAGGGTGTGCCTGCACGTACTTGCTCGCGTCGTTCAGCGCACCGAACACGCCGGCGGCCTCTTCCTGGTGCTTCGCGAGCCACTTGCTCGAGGTCGTCAGCCACAGGGCGTAGTAGGCGCCGTAGTCGCCGATGTCGCCTACGATTTTTCCACCCGCCTGGCTGACGATGCGGTCGGCCCAGGGCTGGATGGCGACAGTGGCATCTGCATCACCGCGGTTGATGATCGCAGGGATGTCGGGAAAGGCCGCCGTGACGAAGTGGATGCTCTTCGGGTCGATGCCCTGGCTCTTGAGGTACTTGTCCGTCATGTAGGCCGCCGAGCCAGGCACCACCGCCATGGTCTTGATGTCCGACGCCGACTTGACCTTCTTGCTGAAGACCGTGAAGAAGTTGGTGTCCGACTGCCCGACCACGCCGAGGGCGGCAAGGTCCGGATTGGAGCCCAGGTTGGCCACCGAGGTCAGGTCGGTGCCGTAGGCGAAGTCGGCCTGACCGCCGGAGACGGCCTGGATCATTGACGGCCCACCCTCGGTCTGGACCAGCTTGGCGTCGACCCCGTGCTTCTTGAAGTAGCCCTGGTCCTGCGCAACGAAGACGAGCGCGTAGGTCGGGTCGAGTCCCACGGCGAGTCGGGCCGGCTTCAGGGAGGCCGCCGTGGCGCTCGGCTGCTCGGCGCCACACGCGCCGGAGAGCAGGACTGACGCGATAAGCGCGCCGGAAAGCGCCGTCGCCTTAATCGTCTTAAGCATGTGTACTCCTGTGAATTCCGATGCCGCACGTTGCAGCTCTCGTCGCGCGGTGGCGCACCAATGGATGTGTTGTCTGCCCTGCGTATTGTGTTCGGGTTTTCGCCCGGTCGTTTGTGAAAAAGACCTTCACAATGTGGTTAGCGTAAGTGCGCCTCGGGCCCCATTGGGCGGCGAGTTTCGCGTACCGGAACAACTTCCTGCGTGAAATCTGGCGGCTAGGAAACTCGCGAGGGAACCTCCCGGCGTGAACCATCCTGCGCGGATCGCGACACCTCATGACACCTCCGCCTGGGGGCGGCCTGCGCGGGCCAGATCGAGAGCGATGTCGACGAGCTGGTCCTCCTGGCCGCCGACAAGGGCCCGGGCACCAGCCTCTTTCAGGATGTCGCGTGCCTTCACTCCGTGACGCTGCGCCTGACGCTCCGCATGTCGCAGGAAGCTGGAATAGACACCCGTGTATCCGAGGGTGAGCGTGTCGCGGTCGACCTGGATCGGCCGGTCGATGAGCGGCCTGACGACGTCGTCGGCTGCGTCCTCGAGCGCGTCGAGGTCGGCGGGGTGGTCCCAACCGAGCAGGGAGGCAACGGCCACGAGCGGCTCGATGGGACAGTTCCCGGCGCCGGCGCCCAGCCCTGCAAGAGACGCATCGATTCTGAAGGCTCCCGCCTCGACAGCGGCGACGCTGTTGGCAACCGCCAGGCTGAGGTTCTGGTGTGCGTGGATACCGATCTGCGTCTCGTCCGAGAGCGCGGCGCGGAAGGCTACGACTCGAGCCTTGACTTCGCCGGTCGTCAGCCTGCCACCTGAGTCAGTGACGTAGACGCAGTGTGCGCCATAGCTCTCCATGAGCTTGGCCTGCCGTGACAGCTCCTCCGGTCCGCTCATGTGACTCATCATGAGGAAGCCCGCAACGTCGAGGCCCAGTTCGCGCGCATAGGTGATGTGCTGCGCAGCCACGTCCGCTTCCGTGCAGTGGGTGGCGATCCTGATCGACCGCACACCGAGCTCCGCAGCGTGACGAATGTCCTCGATGGTGCCAATCCCCGGGAGCAGAAGGGTCGTCAACGTTGCGCGGCGAATGACCGCGTTGGCGGCTTCCAGCCAGTCCCAGTCAGTGTGGCTTCCGAATCCGTACGTGATGCTGCCGCCGCCCAGACCGTCACCGTGTGCCACCTCGATCGCATCCACCCCGGCAGAGTCCAACGCCGAGACGACTCGCTGGAGGTCGCTGAGGCCGAGACGGTGGCGAAGCGCGTGCATGCCGTCGCGGAGCGTCACATCCTGCAGGTAGAACGTGTTCACGATGCCTCCTCTCCGGCGGCCGGCCCGCCTCTTGTTGTGGCCAGCGAGGCGAGTTCTTCGGCAACCTGCACCGCCGCAGCGGTCATGATGTCGAGGTTCCCCGCGTATGCCGGCAGGTAGTGGGCGGCGCCCTCGACCTGCATCAGCACCGTGACGACATGCGTCCCCGCTTCCGGATCCGGCGCAAGGGCTCTCATCGGGTCGTCGGAGGTGACGGGGGTGAACTGCACTTCCTGCGTGCGCCGGTATCCGGGCACGAATTGCGCCACGCGCGAGATCATCGCGTCGATCGAGGCGGAGACCTCGGCGTGGTGATCGGGTCCGATCAGGCAGGCAACCGTGTCGCGCATGATGACGGGCGGCTCCGCAGGGTTGAGGACGATGATCGCCTTGGCTCTCGCCGCGCCACCGACCCGTTCGAGCGCCTCGGCCGTCGTTTCGGTGAACTCGTCAATGTTTGCCCGCGTACCGGGCCCCGCGGACCGGGACGCAATTGACGCCACGATCTCTGCGTAGAAGACCTCTGTGACCGCACTGATCGCGGCAACAATGGGGATCGTCGCCTGACCTCCGCAGGTCACCATGTTGATGTTCGGCGAAGCGGCGTGCTCGCGGAGGTTGACGGTGGGCGCCACGAACGGCCCGATCGCGGCCGGCGTCAGGTCGATCATCACCTTGTCGTAGGGCGCCAGCAGCGCCGCGTTGGCGCGATGAGCCTTGGCGGACGTCGCATCGAAGATCACGTCGATCTCGTGGAAGTTCTCGAGACCGATCAGGCCCTCGACTCCGTTGGAAGTCACCGGTATCCCCAGGCTCGCGGCGCGGCGGAGGCCGTCCGAGTCGGGGTCGATGCCCACCATGGCGGCAAGCTCCAGAGTGCCTCGTCCTCTGAGGATCTTGAACATGAGGTCTGTTCCGATGTTGCCGGAACCGACGATGGCCACCTTCGTCGTCATCGCCCTGCTCCGACGAACTCGACTGACACGCTGCCCAGGTCGGTCAGCTCGGCGCAGACGAGCTCACCCGCCGCCACCGAATGCATTGGTCCCAGCGCCCCGGACAGGACGATCTCGCCCGCCCTCAAGGGGTCGCCCAGGTCTCTTGCCGTCTTGGCCAACCAGACAACGGCGTTCAACGGATCACCGAGGCAGGCGCTGCCGTCACCCTGCGAGACAACACGGTCGTTGGCAGTCATGGTCATCTGCACGCCCTTGGCGTCGAAGTCGTGGAGCGAGAGTGTGTGGTCGCCGAGCACGAACCGTCCGGAGGAGCCGTTGTCGGCGACGGTGTCCACGATCGAGATGTCCCAGTCCTCGATGCGGCTGTCGACGATCTCCAGAGCAGCCGAGGCGTGTGAAAGCGCGGCGATCACCACGTCGCGGTCCATCTCTACGGCGTCCAGATCGGAAGCCAGCACAAAGGCGACCTCGGCCTCGACTCGCGGCTGGATCATCTCGTCCACCACGACGATGCCGTGCTGAGCGACCTGCATGTCGTCAAGCAGCACACCGAAGTCCGGCTGGTCGACTCCGAGCTGCTGCTGGACCGCTGGTGAGGTCAGGCCGATCTTGCGGCCGACCCTACGGGCTCCGCCCGCAATCATGCTGCCCACGAGCCGGCGCTGCACGTCATACGCGTCGTTCACGTCAAGACCGTTCGCGTGGTGGCGAATGGGCGGGATGGGTCGGGCGTCGCGAGCTGCCTCGCTGAGCGCTTGCGCGATGCGGTTCGCATCGCCTTCTGTCATCGGCACGATGGGCTCTCCATATCGTTTTCGGATGGAACGTCAGTTCTGGCGGCCGAGGAAGCTCTGCACCACGGCGACGTAGTCCTCGGGGCGCTCCTCCTGGAGATGGTGGGAGGCGTGGTCCATGACATGGAGGCTTCCGCTGGGTACCAAGCGCGCAAGCATGAGCGCGTACTCCGGCTTTAGGAAGGCGTCCTGCATGCCCCACAAGAACAGGACGGGGGCCTGGATCATGCCCAGTTCGACAGTGAGATCCTGCCATTCACCCCGGGGGTTGGCCGACGTCGCCAGGGCGATCTCCTCGGCGTACAGGCTGTTCCTCCACCGCAGCTCCACGGTCTCCTCGGGCACCCGCGAGGCGTCATACCACTCCAGCGACCCGATCAGCTCCCGCATCTTCGCCTTCGTCGGCCCTTCGCCCCCGTAGTAGCGGTCGCGGGCCGAACGGAACGACCGCACTCGCACGTCGCGACCAGTCTCGGGGAGTGCCACAGAGGCCTCGCCTTCGAACACGGGCATGCTGCCGGTGACCACCACGGCTCGCGCTCGGTCGGGGTACGTCGCCGCGAGGTGGAGGGCAATCGTGCCGCCCCACGAGTTGCAGACGAAGTCGGCACGATCGATCCCGAGCTCGTCGAGCAGATCGACCATCTTCCTGGAGTGGTGGTCCCACATCGGGCCCTGGATCTCGGACATGTCGGATCCGCCGTACTGCAGGAGGTCAACCAAGACCACCCGGTGGTGCGCTGCGAACAGCTCTGCGACCGGTCCGAAGTCGGTCCAGGCGGTGCAGCCGGGTCCGCCACCGTGCAGCAGCAGCAGCGGCGTGCCAGTGCCCAGCTCCGCCACCGAGAAGGTGGTACCACCAGCACTGACCAGTCGGCTTGAGGGTTGCTTCATGTGCCCATTCACAGGCAAACGCCGCCGCGAGCACAACATGAGATCCGCGTGGCAGAACTTTCTCAGGCGGTCCACCGCTCGACCCCGCAGAATCAACCAACCACTGACCACACAGGAGACTCGAGTGAGGGACAACATGAGCGAGTTCGGCGCGGGGCCGGTACTCGTCACCGGAGGCAACAGCGGCATCGGCCTGGGAGTCGCCGAGGCGGTCGCTGCGACAGGTCGACCGGTCGCGATCGTTGGCAGGTCCGCCGATAAGTGCGCTGCTGCCGCTGAGCAGGTCAGCCGCGGCGGCTCGCGAGACGTCGTAGCCATTGCGGCGGACGTCACGAGCCCGGAGCAACTCGATCGCGCCGTCCAGGACGTCACTGCACGGTGGGGGACGATCGAGGGGCTCGTCACGGCCGCCGGGGTGCTCCTTCCCGGAGGACTCCAGGAGGTCGATCTCGCTGACTTCCGGAACGCGTTCGAGGCCAATGTCCTGGGCACGTGGCTGGCCGTGCGCACGGTCACGCCGGGGATGGTGGACGTGGGGTTCGGCAGGATCGTGACCATCGGTTCGGTCCTGGCGACAGTAGGCGCCCCGCAGCGCGCCGCCTACGCGGCGACCAAGGGGGCGGTCACGGCAATGACGCGTTCATTGGCGCTCGAGCTCGCAGGCTCCGGCGTCACGATCAACTGCATCTCGCCAGGCCCCGTGCGGAGTGCGATGAACGCCGCTTCGGCCGGGAGCGAGGCCCAGCGAGCTTTCACCGCCAAGATCCCCCTCGGCAGGTGGGGCACCCCCGACGAGATCGCCCACATGGTCGTCCCGCTGCTCGGCGCCGGAGCGGGCTTCACCACGGGCTCCGTCGTGCATGTGGACGGTGGCTACACCAGTCAGTAGCGAGGACAAGGGCGGTCGCAAGGAGGGAAGCCGTCCGGAGGCCATCCCACCCACTCACCCCGAGTCAGCAAGCACATCCTTGGAGCCGGACGACGTGAGCAGCCGCGCGATGATCAGGACCTCTGCCTCGGCAGGCGGCTCCCCCAGTGATCGCTCCCGGGTGCTCGCGGCAGTCTGCGCGATGATCTCAGTGGCAGCCCCTCCCTTCCTCGTTGCTGTCCTCGCCGTTCAGCTCGACGACCAACTCGCATTCAGCACTACGGAACTGGGGGTGGGGATCGGGGGGTACTTCCTCGTGTCGGCTGTCACGTCGCCGGTCATGGGTCGCGCTGTCTCCCACTGGGGTGCGGGACGTCTCCTCCGACTGGCCTGTGCCATCGCCTCCCTCGGCCTGCTCATCATCGCCATGGCGCCGAACGCGACAACCATCGTGGTCGTGCTCGCCCTACTCGGTGTCCCGAACGCTGCCGCGCAGCCGTCGGCGACGCACGTGATTACCGGCGTTGCCGGTATACGAGCTCAGGCGTTGTCGTTCGGGCTCGTGCAGGCCTCCGTCCCAGGGACCACACTGTTGGCCGGCCTGGTGCTCGCAGCCTTCCATGGCGCATCGTGGCGCCTCGCCGTCACGGCAGTGGCCGGCGTGACCGTGCTCGCCCAGTTCGCTGTGAGAGGCGTGCCGCTCGCCGACGACCAGCCAGCGCCCACGAGTGCGCCGCYGGGGCTGGTCCCCGTGAGAGAGGTCGGGGTGCCCCGTGCCAAGGCGCGGCACTTCATCGGTTTGATGGCACTGGGTGGGTTCTTCCTCTCCTTCGCAGCACAGTGCCTGCCCTCTTTCCTCGTCCTGACCGGCACCCGCACGGGGATGCATGCCACCGCCGTCGGAGCTGTACAGATCGGTGCCAGCGTGGTCTCCATCGGCGCCCGCATCGCTGTTGTGGCCCGTGCCGGGCGCTCGGCGGGCGCGCGGGATGTCACCGGCCTCGGTGCCCTTGCCGTGGCAGGGACTCTGGGGTTTGCGCTCCTGGCCATGAGTGACGCCGCGGCATTCGTGGTCGGCGCTGTGGTCGCGTATGGGTGTGGCTGGGGCTGGAGCGCCTTGTTCAACTTCAGCGTCGCCCGCGCTCGCCCAGGAAGCGCGGCGGCGTCGGCTGGAGTGACGCAGGCCGGGGTGTTCTTCGGTGGTTCCACCGGGCCGATCGTCTTCGCGTCGGTCGTCACCATCTGGAACGTGCAGATCGCCTGGTCGAGCGCGGCCGTCTCATCGGCCCTGGCGGCATGCTGCCTGTTTGCGGCGCGGCTTCAGTGGCGGTGACCGACTGGCGGGGCGGTACGCCTAGCGGGGCGGCACGACGAAGAAGTTGTCCCGACGCACGATTGCGTCCGACCGTTCAAGGTCAGCGACGGATGCCGCGCCCATCGCGTCCATCGCTTCGACGACGCCAGAACGGATGATCTCGAGTACGCGGAACACGCCTTCTTCGCCGTCGACCGCGAGGCCATACGCGACAGCCCGCCCGAGCAACGCGACCCTCGCCCCCAGAGCCACCGCCTTCACCACGTCGGTCCCTCGTCTGACTCCACCATCGATGCTGATGGGCACCGGGCGTTCCAGTGCCTCGGCTATCGCGGGAAGGTAGCGAATCGCAGACACGGTGCCGTCGAGGTGGTTGCCGCCGTGGTTGGACAAGCCAATGGCGTCTGCGCCTAAGTCCTCAGCGATCCGTGCATCGCGCAGCGAGTTGATCCCCTTGAACATCAATGGACCGTCCCACTTCTCCCGCAGCCACGCGAGATCGTCTCTGGTCGCGGGAGGGGTTCGTCGCATCATCTCGAGTGCCTGCACAAAGGTCGGCTCCTGACCGTCCGCCCCGGCCAGGTTCGGGATCCTGAGGCTCGGCAGGGTGCCGCGCCGCAGATATTGCAGTAGCCACAGGGGCCGTGACACACCGGAGGGCCCATGGCGCAGAATGCTGCGCGCCGTCCAGCTGGAAGGCAGCGACGAGGCGGCTGCCCAGTCGCGTCGTGGTGCGGAGCGCGATAGATCGACGGTGACGATGAGTCCCTTCGCGCCTGCCGCGGCGGCGCGTTCGAGGCGAGCCTCGATGTCGGCCCGGCTTCCCAGCCAATACAGTTGGAAGTGCAGGTTCTGAGTGATCTGACCGATCTCACTGACGGGCTTGCTCGCGAACGAGCTCACCGACATCGAGACGCCGATGCGGGTAGCCGCCTGGGCGATGGCAAGCTCACCATCCGGATGGAGCCCCAGAGCTCCGACGGGAGACACGATGGCCGGAAAGCTGAGCGGCTGCCCGAGAAAGCTCGTCGACGGGTCGACCGTCTCAGGCTTGTCGAAGGCGCTTGGCATCAGCGCCAGCTCGCCGAAGGCGTTGCAGTTATCCTGGAGCGACAAGCCTTGCTCGCGCCCTCCCTGGAGGGAGGAGAGGACAGGCTTCGGCAGCCGCCTGCGTGCTTGTTGTTCAGCCTGAGCGACTGTGTCAAACCGGGAGCCCATCGCTACCTCCTGTGTCGACACACTAGGCAGCGCTGGACGGCGTGTGCCGACGCGTTCCGTCGGACAGAACCTTGAGGCCTAGACAGGCCGAGCCGGGTCGTAGCGGGAGAGCTCGCGGGTTATGCCTGCCGCTGCGGTCTTGACCGCGGCCGAAAGCCGACTGGGCACGAACTCGTCCGCCTTCACCGACACAGACAAGGCTGCACGGATGTGCCCACGCACGAGAATCGGCGCGGCAACGCACGCTCCGCCCAGGACAGCTTCTTCACACTCGGTGCCGAAGCCAACGATGCGGATGCCCGACAGCTGGCTCCGGAGCACCTTGGGATCGGTGATCGACCGCGCCGTGAGCCGACGCAACGGGCGCGACAGAACGTCGTCGATCACGGCGGTCGTCGCATAGGCAAGCAGGACCTTGCCCACAGCAGTGCAGGTTAGCGGTAGGCGCCCGCCGATTCGAGACGGGAAGTCTGCCTCATGCCCGGACCCGAACTTCTCGACGTAGACCACCTCGAGTCCGTCACGCACTCCCAGGTGGACTGCCTGGCTCGTGCCTTGGAAGAGGTCCTTCATGTACGGCACGGCCGCGTCACGGAGCTCCCCACGCACCGGCACCAAGTCGCCGATCTCGAAAGCAGCCATACCGATACTGAACCCGTCATCGTGCTCCGCGAGCATCTCGAGCTCGACCAGTGCCTTGATGAGCCGGTGCGTTGTGCTTTTGGGCATGCCCGTGCGAGCCACGATGTCAGAGAACCGCAAGGTGCCTTCGCTGCGCCGGAACGCCTGCATGACGCGCATCGACTTCTCGAGCATGCTTGAGTTGTCGTCATTGGCGCCGGCCACGAGCCAATGCTAGTCCTCACTGGGCGACTCGGAGGGCGGTTGGTCGCGGAACGGGGGCGAGCTTCTATCCGACCAGCGTTGTACAACTGTGTCCGGTTCACCCTGAAGCGCTTGGTATCGGAGCCACCCCGGGCGCCTTTGAGGTGACCTTTGCGGAGCGGGGCATCTGATTGCCGGTCGCGTGGACGCCCGCTCCGCTGGCCCAACAAAGCGACGCACCCCGGCGTTGGCGTCACTGGGCTGCACGGCGATTGTGTCGATGTACAGGGAGGCCCCTTTGGCGGTGGGCCCGAGCGCGGATCCAGCGGCGGCGCTGCCGTCAAGGGGAAGGTCGAGGTCAGCGTGCGTGCGGCTGTCGCAGGTGACGATCTGCCCCTGTATAGGCGTCAAAGCAGGCGACCATCGCTTCAGGCATTCGGCCCGCCAGCGCCCTGTAGGTCGCAGCAGGAAGCCTGGATCGAGGCGCGAAGGTGGCGAGACGTTGCACGAGATGTCGCACGTCACGTCGAAAAGGCCCCACTAACCTGCGGCTTCGCGTCTATCTGAAGATCGGAAAGCAGCGGGTCGACACAGGTAGTCGACATCGGTGACACCCAGGGCTCTCTGGCGCGACCTCATCGGGCCTGGCATTGATTGGCCGGTCCGCTGGAAGTCAGTCCCAGTCGGGGACGCCGTTACAGCGTGACAGTCGGTTCGTACCGGATCCGTGGGCCCCACTCTCGGCGGGTGTCGTGATCGGCGTTCCAGGAAGCGAGTCCGGCGTCCACTCCAGCCAGCAGCGGCTGGTCGGGCTTACGCCGTTCGCTGGCGGTCTGCAGTGCAGCTCGCAGGTCGAGACCCAACTGTTCAGCCAATCGCATCCGCTCCAGTGTGGGGCGCCAGCGATTGGCAGCCTTGGCCGCTTCGATGTGCTCGGGCGCGACTCCCGCGGCGAGCAGCAGGTCGGTGTATCGCTGGCCGCGCCGGTGATGCTGGATGGCTGCGCCTTCGGCGTCTATTCGGGTCGGGCTGCTCGCCGCGGCAGCCTCATGCTCGCGGGTTTGGGTTGCCGACACATCGGCACCGGTCGTGGCGAGCACCTTCTTGAGCACCTCCTTGACCGGGACCGGGTCCGCGAGGTCGTGTGCCGTATCGGCGTCGGGGTCGTAACTGGTGTCGACGTAGAACCGGTTGGCCTCGCGGCCACGGGTGGCCATCACGTAGAGCGATTCCCGAACGGTCGCTGCACTGACGTAGACGTGGCAGGTGTCGACGGTTCGGCCTTGAGCTCGGTGGGCCGTGGTCGCGTAGCCGAGTTCGACGTGCTCGCGAACGTACTCGGCCGGCAGCCAGCTCGCCGCTCCTGCCTTATTGGTGCGGTGGACCGTGAGCGACCCGTCGTCGTGGACGGCGGTGACGGTCCACTGGTCGCCGTTCTTGACCCACCCACCAGCGGCGTGCAGGTCGCGCTGGTTGAGCCGGGTGACCACGACGTCACCGGTCCCGATCGTGGTCCCGTCAGCCGTTGCGACCCCATCGCCAGCGACGTGACCGGTGGCGACGAGGTCGGCGCGGGCGCGGGCGTTGAGCTCGGCCACCGTGACGGCGTCGGCCGCCACCATCAGTGAGGTGCGGCCGGCGCGAGTGTCGGCGCGCCAGGCCTGGTAGATGGCCTCGATCATGGTGTCTCGGTCGCCGTCCTGGATGCGGCCATGGTGGAAGTAGGGGTGGGCGGCGGTGGGTTGGCCGTCGCGCAGGGCCAGGCTGGCTTTGCGTTCCCATTCGTGCCGGAACCGCCGCACGTCAACCAGCTCGAGCGCGTCCGCGCGGTCGGTGACCAGGAGCCGGAAGGCGCCGCCCGCGGCGACCGGGGACAGCTGGGCCGGGTCGCCGACCAGCAACACCTTCGCGCCAACTTCCCGGGCGTGCGCGACCAGGGTGTCCAGTTCGAGGGTGCCGGCCATGGAGGCTTCGTCGACGATGACCAGCTGGCCGCGGCGCAGCCGCCACCGGTCCAGCTCCGCCCTGACCTGACCAGCGCGGCGGGTGATGGCGCGGGTCCGCAGGGATGGGCTGGCGACACGCAGCTTGCCTTGGAGGGAGGCCAGCTCGGCAAGGCGCTGGTCCTGCCGGCCCTGTTCGGTGAGCCACTTGGCGGTGTTCTCCGTCGGCACCCCGACCGCGTCCGCGAGGACCTCCGCCGCGGCGGCGGACGGGGCGAGCCCGACCACACTCCCCCGCCCGAAAGCCGCCTCCCACGCGGCACGCACCCCGGCCATGGTGGTCGACTTTCCGGTCCCGGCCGCACCGACCAGCACGTCGAGGGCGCGGCCGGAGGTGACCACGCGGCATACCGCTTCGGCTTGTTCGACGGTGAGCCGGCGACCACTTGCCCGCTCCGACAACGGCGCACCAGCTGTCGCCGCGGCCACCACTGCGGGCACTTGGGGTCCCTCGGTGGTGCGGCCTGCGGCGAGGAGCCGTTCCTCCGCCTGCAGCACCCGGGTCGTGGTGTAGATGGTGGCGTCACGGGCCCGCAGACGGGTGGAACCGTCTGCGCGCTGGAGTGTGGCGGGGACGCGCCCGACGTCTGGTGGGGACAGCTGCACCGAGGCCTCCAACGATAGGGCGGTGACTCGTTCAGCCGCATGGGCGCGCTCGTGCGGGCTGGTGAAGCAAACCCCCTGCAGCTGCCGCAATGCCTCTGCAAGCACGTTGGAGCGGGTGAACGTCGCCCGCCGGGCGGCGACCGCATCCACGATCACGGTCGCGGCGTCCTTGAGCATTCCGTCCTCGAGGTCGGCCGCACTCAGGGCAGGCACGTCGCACCGGTCAGCCAGCGTGGCCACCCAAGCCTGCGGCTCCTGGTTCAGGTGCGGCTGGGCTCGGTGGCGCCAGCCGCGGACCAGCTCGATCAGCGGCCGCGGCTCCTTGGCAGGTCGCGTTTGCAGGGTGGCCTGCTGCCGTAGCCGGATCACCTCAGCCGCAGCGGGCTGCCGCCCGCGGGAGGCGGCGAAGCCCGCGATCAGGTCCTGGGTGGCGGCGTTGATCGCCGTCGAGCGCTGCGAGAACTCCTCCCGCAACGCCTTGCCCACTCCGGTCACCTCCCACGTCGGAGACGTGGAGCGGGCCCGGCGCTGGGCCTCCCAGCCCCACCCCAGATCCGCCGTGAGCTCGTCCATCAGCGCCCCGTTGTAAAGCTCCGAGAGCGCGACGTTCGCCTTGAACAACGCGCGCGAGTCCAGGGTGCGCCACGCCCCGTCGGAGGCCGCCTGTGCCCGGTTCAGCACCACCACGTGGGTGTGCAGCTGCGGGTCACCCGCGCGGGAGTCCCAGTGGTCAAACCCCGCCGCGACCACGCCACGGACCGGTTCGCTGACCACCCCGCCGCGCCCGGTCCGGGTGGTGAACACCTCCCGCTCCGCGTACCCGATCACGAACTCCAAAGCCCGCTGGTGCGCCGCGTAGATCCGCTCCCGAGTCGGCCCATCCGCAAGCGCCCACGCCACCGACACACTCTTCGGGGCCGAGAACGTCAGGTCGAACCCAGCCACCGTCCGCGACGCCGGACGCCGCCTGCCCGCCGCATCACGACACGCGGGACGATCCGCGATCGGGGCACGCCCCAGCGGTTGACCAGTGACCGGGTCCTGCAACATCCCGAGCATCCGCCACAGCTGCTCCTCGGAAACGACCGACCCCGACTCGACACCCCTTCCACCGGCCAGACCAGCCAGCCCGGAGCCGAGGAACCGGCCCGGCGGGGTGCCCTCCTGCGCGTAGTACGCCGTCAACGGATCCGCCGTCGGACCCTCCCGATCGGCACGCGCTACCGACGACATCAGGTACCGGAACCCGGAACCCAACGTCATCCGCCGCATCGACATCGTCACGCCAAGGCAACGACCACGACGGGGCACCATCGGACCCGGCCCACCTTGGTGCCTGACGTGTGGCACGAGAATGAGGGCTGGATCAGGGTGGTCGGCTGGGCGTGGCTGCGGGCGAGTGGGGTAGGGCGGGCATGACGGGAGACAGGCGGGGGCATGGAGTCTTGGCGTCGGCACGTGAGGCAGTGCCGGAAGGGCGTATCGATGGGTCACCGGTGAGGATCGGGATTGGCCAGCTTGGGCCGAGGGCGAGTCGAGGGAGGCGCTCCGGCTGCCCGGGGTAGGACCACGCACACGTCGTCGGGCTTCGAGTTGGGCTGTCGTGACAGAGCCGGGTCCTCAATGTCGGCCCTAGTCGGGTCATGCTGGTCGCACGGCGCCTTCGTCCGGTCCGGTGGGCGAGGCGCCCGTTGTCGGCGTCGGCCCCGCGCTCATTGCTCACCAACGCTTGCTGGAAACCTATAAGTCCTTATACGATTGCTGCAAACCTCTAAGAACTTATAGGGAAGTGGCAACATGTCCGATGTGCATGTGAGTGTGGCCGAAGCTGCCGAGATGCTCGGCGTCCATCCGCAGCGCATCCATCAGCGAATACGGGAAGGCTCCTTGCCTGCGGAGAAGGTTGGGAACCAGTGGGCCGTCGAGACGAACGACCTGCTTCGCATCAGACACCACGCCGGGCCTGGGCGTCCGCTGTCGTCGAAGTCCGCATGGGACCTGCTCGCCGTGGCTGCCGGTGACCAGGCCGCCTCAAAACTAAGCCCCTCGGCCAGGTCCCGAGCCCGGTCGCGGCTAGCGCGCCTGCTCGCCCTCGCCTCCTCCGCCGAGCTCGAGGACGCCGCGGCCCATCTCGTACACGCTCTGCGTAACCGGGCTGAGCGCGCCCTCTTCGTGGCTTCCCCGCGCGACCTGCCGGACGTCCGAGACGACGAGCGCGTCCACCTGTCCGGCGTCTCGCTTCCCGACTCGAACATGTCCGTCGGTGCTGTCGCCGAAGGCTACGTGTCCGCCGACGACGTCGACGCCCTGGTTGACGACTACCTGCTCTCCCCCGCTTCCCGCTCCCGAGCCAACGTAATTTTCCATGTCGTGCATGCCGACGACATGAACCGGCCACTCGTCGCCCTCGACGACATCGCCCGCTCCCCGCTCGCGCTCGCTGCCGACCTGGCCGAGCACGACGGAGTCCGCGAGAAGAGCGAAGCCGTCCGCTCGGTCGCCGACGTGCATGCCTGGTTCGTCGCCCGCGGGGCCCGCGTCGTCGGAGCAGACAGTGGCTGACCCCGTCGAGCTGCCTGCCATGAACGAAGCCCAGACGCAGTCTTGGCATGCCCTCATGGATCTCTACGAGCGCCTTGACTCCGACTGGGCCCTCATCGGCGGTCAACTGGTGCACTTGCACTGTGCCGAACGCGGTGTCTCGCCAACGCGTCCGACAAACGACGTCGACACGGTCGTCAACGTCAGAGCCTCCCCAACGATGCTCGTGACCTTCACCGGCGCGCTGCGCGATATGGGCTTCACCCCTGACATCTCCGGTGACGGCATCCAGCACCGCTGGCGCCGCGACCAGGCCCAGATCGATGTACTCATCCCCGAAGGTGTCGGCGAACGCGCAGCGTCCCGCATCGGCGCCGGAGGAGCCCCGACCATCTCAGCGCCCGGCACGACGCAGGCCCTAGATCGCAGCGAGCCAGTCATCGTTGTGGCCATGGGCCGCACTGGCACCGTCCTGCGCCCGAACCTTGTCGGAGCCCTCGTCGGCAAGGCCGCGGCCCGTACCGAGATCGCCTCGGACCGGGCCAGCACGCGCCACTGCACCGACTTCGTTGTCCTGGCCAACCTCGTCTCGGCTCGCGACTTCCGGCAGACTGAGTTGGTGAAGAAGGACCGCTCACGGCTGCGCAAGATGCTCACCTATTGCCGCAAAGACGACTCCGCGATGTCTGTCGAGAACGCCGTCGAGGCCCTCGACCGACTGGAGCGGGCAGCGAAGTTGAACGGCTAGGCCGGTACTGCTGCCTCTTCGTCCACATTCGCTTCTTCATCACTATCGCTTTCACCACGCTGATGATGAAGATGCTTCATGTCTTCCCAGGACCTGATCTGCGACAAGTCCTCAGCTGTCGACGCACCGCACCTTCAGCAGTCCCTTTGCACCCTCTCGGCATGCGCGCTGACTTTGATGAGACCGCTTGTCGGCGTCGGCTGCATATGGTGCCCCGGTCGCCGCGTTGTCTATTCATAGCCGGTAGCTGAGAAGGGGCAGCCATGTCTGAGGCGAAGCGTGTGGAGCGGATCCATCTGACGGTCAGGGACGTCTGCGCCGAGTTGGGTGTCGCCCGTTCGACCTTCTATGACTGGCGGGCCGCCCACAAGGCGCCGCCATGCCTGAAACTCCCCAACGGGGATCTCCGAATCAAGCGGGTGGACTTCGACCGCTGGCTTGAGTCGCTGGAGCAGTCGGCCTGATACCCATGAACTCGACGCAGTCCTTCGAGGTTCGGGTTTGGGGCGTCCGCACCTACAAGGGCAAGCTCAACACGACTCATTCGGTTCGGTGGAGGGTCGCAGGAAAGTCATTCCAACGGACCTTTCGCACGGTGAAGTCCGCGGAGTCCTTCAGGGCAACCCTCTTGGTCGGCATTCGGAACGCGGAACCCTTCGACCTGGACACAGGCCTTCCGGCGCAGGCGGCCCGGGCGGTCATCAGTCCCAGTTGGTTCGAGCACGCATGTGCCTTCGTCGACACGAAGTGGGCGCACGCCTCGCCCCAGCACCGGCGGGGGCTTGCCGACGGGCTCGTCACGGCCACCTGCGCGGCCCTTCCGGCCGGTGGGCCAGATCCAAGAGTGCTTCGCCGAGCACTCGCCCACTGGGCCTTCAATACCGGCGCGAGGAGGTCGCAGGGGACAGGAGCTTCTCCTCCCGACGAATTCTCGGCGGCGCTCGCGTGGGCGTTGCGTCGATCGCCCACTCTTGCTGAAATCGCCGAGCCCTCGCGGCTGCGCCCCGTTCTAGATGCGCTCGCGCTTAATCTCGATGGTGGAGCGGCGTCGCCCAGCACTGTCGCGCGCAAACGTTCGGCGCTCTACAGCGCTTTCGAATATGGCGTCGAGGTCGGCGCCCTTCCCGGGAACCCGATGGACAAGGTGAAGTGGAAGCCGCCGGCCCACACCGACGTCGTCGACCGTCGCGTCGTCGTCAATCCCGGTCAGGCAAGAGCGCTGCTCGCCGAAGTGAGGCGCACCTATCCCTCTCTAGAGGCCTTCTTCGCCTGCATCTATTACGCCGCACTGAGGCCGGCGGAGGTGCGCCACCTCAGGCTCAAGGACCTAGAACTCACACACGGTCAGCCGGGCTGGGGCACCCTGCACCTGGTCGGGTCGACTCAGACCACCGGTGCTGAGTGGACGGACAGCGGACTGCCCACAGAAGATCGCGAACTCAAGCACCGCGCCCGTCGCGCGACCCGGCTGGTGCCAGCGGTACCCGAACTCGTCGAGATCCTGAGCCGACATAGTCAGCAGTTTCCACCAGGCGTCGGCGGTCGCCTCTTCGTCACCCGCGCGGGCAGAGCTGGCGTGCCCGTCGCCCCGCCATTTGCGAGTCCGCAGTCGATGGGCATCGTGTACCGGGTCTGGGACCGAGCCCGTCGGTCCGTGTTCACCGACGATGAGTACGACTCGCCACTCGGCAGACGCCCCTATGACCTGCGGCACGCGGCCGTCTCGCTGTGGCTGAACGCCGGCGTGCCGGCAACTCAGGTCGCGGAGTGGGCGGGCCACAGCGTGAACGTGCTCCTCCGTGTCTACGCCACCTGCATCTCGGGGCAGGACGAGTCTGCGCGGCTACGGATCGCGTCAGCCCTGCAGCCGCCGGAGAGTCAGTGAACGTGTCGACCTGGGGCAGGGCTAAGGGGCGGGATTTCCCCGCGATTTCCCCGCGGATACCCGTAGAAGGCCGCCAATGGCCGCCGTCAGCCGGACACGAGACGGGGCGACAAAGAAGGCCCCAAACCTGCGTTTCCGCTGGTCAGGGGCCTTCTTGAGCACTGGGTGGCAGGTGAAGGATTCGAACCTTCGAAGCTTTCGCGATGGATTTACAGTCCACTCCCATTGGCCGCTCGGGCAACCTGCCTTGGTGCGCGTGGAAGGATAGCAAGGACAACCACGAATGCCGAAACCGGTGGTCCCCCGACCGGGTGACTGCCGTGTGACGCCCAGGAAGGACACGCCACCATGGCCGACAGCTCGTTCGACATCGTCAGCAAGATCGACCACCAGGAGGTCGCCAACGCCCTCAACAGCGCCTCGCGCGAGGTGGCGACCCGCTACGACTTCAAGAACGTCGGCGCGTCCATCGAGGCCAGCGGCGAGGACAAGGTGGTCATCAAGGCCAACACCGAGGAGCGCGCCAACGCCGTCCTCGACGTGTTCCAGACCTGGCTGGTCAAGCGCAAGGTCTCGCTCAAGCACCTCGACGTGCCGGAGCGCGGTCCGCAGCTCTCCGGCAAGGAGTACCGCCTCGAGGTCGGCCTCCAGGAGGGCATCTCGCAGGAGAACGCCAAGAAGGTCGGCAAGATCATCCGCGACGAGGGCCCGAAGTCGGTCAAGTCGCAGATCCAGGGCGACGAGCTGCGCGTCACGAGCAAGTCGCGCGACGACCTGCAGGCCGTCCAGGCCCTGCTCAAGAGCAAGGACGACCTCGACTTCGCGATCCAGTTCACCAACTACCGCTGACCTTCGCGCCCACAGGCGCTGACGAGGCGGTGGTATGCCGCCGTCCCCGGCCGGGGACGGCGGCATACCTGTCCGTGGTGGTTGTTCTAGGCGGTGCCCTGCTCGGTCTGCATGGCCATCGTGGGGCCACCCAGGTCGGGGAACCGGATCACCGAGCCGTCGGTGTCAGGTGAGTCGTCATCGACCCAGCTGTCAAGCGCGCTGGCCAGCCCCAGGGCGAGCCCGGCCATCTCGTGGTCGCCGATGCCGACCCGGGACGCGACCTCGCGTGCGTTCGCGGGCCGGTCGGCGGGGTTCTTGGCGAGGCAGTCCGTGACGAGGGACGCGAGGTCCTCGGGCACCCCCTCCGGGAGCGGAGGCGGGGGTTCGTTCACGTGGCTGAGCGCGGTCGCGACGGGCGTGCCACGGTCAAAGGGCTTGCGGCCGGAGAGCATCTCGTGCGCCACGACACCCAGCGCGTAGAGGTCGCTCGCGCCGGTCGCGATCTCACCCATCGCCTGCTCGGGGCTGATGTAGTCGGGGGTGCCGAGCATCTCGCCGGCCCTCGTGTGGCCCGCGGCGTCGAGGGCGCGGGCGATCCCGAAGTCGGTGAGCTTCACCAGGCCGTCGGGACGCACGAGGATGTTGGCGGGCTTGACGTCGCGGTGGATCACGCGAGCCTCGTGGGCCACGCCCAGCGCCATCGCAGCCTGACCCACGAGCGAGCGCACCTCTGCCGGGTCGAGGGGGCCGCGGCGCTTGAGCAACATGGACAGGGGCTCGCCCTTGACCAGCTCCATGACGAGGAAGGCCAGGCCGTCGTCCTCGCCGTAGTCGAAGAGCGTGGCGATGTTGGGGTGCAGCAGGGCTGCCGAGTGCACCGCCTCGTCGCGGAAGCGGAGCGCGAAGAGCTCCTCGTGACCGGTGTCGGGTCGCATCACCTTGACGGCGACGGAGCGCTGCAGCACCTGGTCGGTGCCGGCCCACACGTCGGCCATGCCCCCCGACGCGATGCGGGCTCCCAGCACGTAGCGCTCACCGAGCACCAGGCCTTCAGTCAGTCGGTTCATCGAGGAACACCCATCCAGACCTCCGTAGACGGAGCTGAACGTCAACTGACATCCCGAGGGCCTCGCCGGTGGCAACGATACCCCCAAAACGATGGCAAATCGTCCAGAGATCCTCGACTCGTGGCCGTCTGACCTGCACAGACGTGGTCAACCGCCGTGCCGGCGGGGCAGTTCGCCGCCTCAGCCGAAGGTCGCGCGGGAGCGCAACGCCTCACGCAGCTGGGACTCCCCGTCGACCATCGACCGCCGCACCGCCGCGCTGAGGCCGCGCTCACGCAGGGCCGCCTCGCTGCGTTCGACCGTCGCGTCCTCGACCACCCGGCCGGGGTAGGCCAGGCTCGCGACACGGGCGATGGCGTCCTCCCCCACCCACTGGCGCATCGCCGGCACGTCGGTGAAGTAGCGCTCGGCATACGGCCGCACGACGGCGAGGTCGTCGGTGAGCCAGAAGCCCTGGGCGAGCGCGTTGAGCTCGTAGTTCGAGCGGGACCGGTTGGCGGTGAGCTCCGCCCACGCCCACGCCTTCGCGTCGGCGCCGGGCATCGCGGCCCGGGCCTGGAGGGCGTTGAGCCGCCCCTGGAGGGTGTCGTCGTCCGCGCGGCGACCCTCGACGAAGTCCTGGTCCACCAGCCCCCGCGCCGCCAGGTTGCGCACCGCGATCCAGCCGAAGTCGGAGTCCTCCTCGAGACCGGCCGGACGGTCCTTGGCCGCGGCCCAGGCGCGCAGCAGGGACTCGTCGTCCGTGGACCGCGCCAGGGTCCGGGCAGCGACCAGCGCACGGGTCGACCCGGGTTGCGCCGCGGCGAGCACCTGCCCGGCCGAGGTAGCGACGACCCGCTGGGCCCACTCGTGCTCGGCCGGAGGCAGGAACGTCGGGATGATCCTGCCCAGCAACGACATCGAGGTGCGGTTGAGCACCGAGTCGTTGTCCTCGACGGGCCACGCCTCGCCAAAGGTCCGCACGAGCACCCGGGGGTCGATGGTGCCGAGGCAGGCGCCGTCGATCAGCGCGATCCAGACCACGGCCCGCGCCTGCACGTCGGGCACGGCGGCGAGGGCCGTGGGGACGGCCCCCACCGACTGGGCATCGAGGGCCACCGTCGCCCAGGTGAGGTCGGAGGCATTGGGCACGACGAGGTCGGCGGCGGGGGCGTCGCGCAGGGCGTCGACGACTGTGTGGTCCTGGGTCAGGGTCACCGGCACCCGGAAGACCTCCGCGCCATCGGCGAACCCGGCAACGTCCATGGTGTGCGGCCGGTCGGCCGGGTACTGGGTGGGCGCCGTGCGCTCCACGGCACCGCTCGCACGGTCGACGGAGATCACGTCCACCCCGGCGGTCAGCAGCCAGGCGTGGCTCCAGTCAGCCAACGTCTGCCCACTGGCGCGCTCCATGAACCCCATGAAGTCGGCCAGCGTGCCGTTGCCGTAGGCGTGCTGGCGCAGGTAGTCCCCGACGCCCGCGATGAAGGCGTCGTCGCCGATGTGGGCGATCAGCTGGCGCAGGGTGGCGGCGCCCTTGGCGTAGGAGATGCCGTCGAAGTCCTGCAACGCCGCCTGGGCGTCCGGCGCCGCCGACCCGGCCACCGGGTGCGTCGAAGGGGTGCGCTCCGCGGCATACCCCCAAGCCTTGCGGGCCACCGTCGAGTCGACCCAGGCGTCGGTGAACTCGGTCGCCGCGACACAGGTGCGGTGCGCCATGTACTCGGCGAACGACTCGTTGAGCCACAGGTCGTCCCACCACTGCATGGTGACCAGGTCGCCGAACCACATGTGGGCCATCTCGTGGGCGATGGTGTTGGTGCGTGAGAGCACCTCGTCACGGGCTGCGGCGCCGCGGAAGACCATGGTGTCGCGGAACGTCACGCAGCCCGGGTTCTCCATCGCGCCGGCGTTGAACTCGGGCACGAACACCTGGTGGTACTCCCCGAAGGGGTACCGGATGCCGAACAGCGAGTGGTAGTAGTCGAAGCTCGCCTTGGTCACCTCGAGCATCTGCACCGCCTCGCGTTCGAGGTGGGTGCGCAGGGAGGCCCTGGCGTGGATGCCCAGCGGTATGCCGTCGTGCTCGTCGAGCACGGACGCGTAGGGCCCGGCGCAGACCGTGACGAAGTACGTGGCCAGGGCTCGCGTGGTGGCGAGCTCCCAGCGACCGGGCGAGACCCGGGTGGCCGCGCCGTTGCCGAGGACGAGCCAGGCCTCCGGGGCCGTGACGGTCAGCGTGTAGGGCGCCTTGAGGTCGGGCTGGTCGAAGCAGGCGAAGACCCGGGGGGCCGCGTCGAGGAACAGGTGGCCGTAGACGTAGTGCTCGCCGTCGGCGGGGTCGACCGCGCGGTGCAGGCCCTGCCCGTCGCGGCTGTAGGCCATCGTCGCCTCGACCTCGAGGACGTTCTCGGCCTCGAGGTCGACCAGCTCGACCCGGCCGTCCACCAGACCGCCCACGTCGAGGGCCCGGCCGTTGAGGACGATGGAGGTCAGCTCCGTCGGCAGGACGTCGACGAAGGTCGTGGCGCCGGGCTCGGCGCACCGGAACGCGATCGTCGTCCGGGAGCCGAAGGTCTCCGCACCCCGGTCGAGGTCGAGGTCGACGTCCATGCTCGTCACGGTCAGGAGCTCGGATCGCCGACGTGCTTCGGTCCGGGTCAGGGAAGGCATGGGACCGATTCAACCAGCCATCGTGCCGGGGAACGCCGAAGCCCCCGGCCGCGGGCGGCCGGGGGCTTCGAACTGAAGTTCAGAGGTGGGGCAAGGTCAGATGACCGTGACCTTCTCCGCCTGGGGACCCTTCGGGCCCTGCGTGATGTCGAACTCGACACGCTGTGCCTCGTCGAGCGAGCGGTAGCCACCGGACTCGATCGCGCTGTAGTGCACGAAGACGTCGGCGCCGCCGCCGTCCTGCTCGATGAAGCCGAAGCCCTTCTCAGCGTTGAACCACTTCACTGTTCCCTGTGCCATGGGATAACTCTTTCCTAATTGGCCGATGTGGCCGCGGATGCGGACCACCAGCTGCGAAATCACCACGACACGGAATACACCGCTTACGGAAAAGGCCCGCACACTGGCGGGCCCACTCACACGAGGAACTGCAACTGCAGCAACCATAACGTGAATCCGCCAGAACTTCATTCCCGCCCCTCCCGAGTGTCGCGGCGGGAGTCTCGGGAGGGGCGGTGCGAATCGGCCTCAACCGGGGTGGAACGGACGGATCAGCGCTGGCGGAACCCGTACGCCTGCTGCTCGAGTCGGGCGATCCGCTCGGTCATCGGCGGGTGGGTCGAGAAGAACCGCGACACGTCCTGCGGCCGGAACGGGTTGGCGATCATCATGTGGCTGGTGTTCTGGATGGCGGGCGTCGGCTGCAGGGGCGCCGCGGCCACGCCGACCTCGAGCTTGCGCAGCGCCGAGGCGAGCGCCAGCGGGTCGCCGGTGAGCTTGGCGCCGTCCTCGTCGGCGTCGTACTCACGGGTGCGGCTGATGGCCATCTGGATCATCATCGCGGCGAACGGCGCGAGGAGCGCCATGGCCAGCATGGCGATCGGGTTGGGCCGGTCCTCGTCGTTGCCGCCGCCGCCGAACATGCCTGCGAACATGAGCATCTGGGCCACCGACGTGATCACGCCGGCCACGGCCGCCGCCACCGAACCGGTGAGGATGTCGCGGTTGTAGACGTGCATCAGCTCGTGCCCGAGGACCCCGCGCAGCTCGCGCTCGTCGAGCAGCCCCAGGATGCCCTCGGTGCAGCAGACGGCGGCGTTCTCGGGGTTGCGGCCCGTGGCGAACGCGTTGGGCGCGGCCGTGGGGCTGATGAACAGCTTGGGCATCGGCTTGCCAGCAGCGGTCGAGAGCTCCCGGACGATGCGGTACATCGCCGGCGCCTGCGCCTCGCTGACGGGGTAGGCGTGCATCGCCTTGATGGCGAGCTTGTCGGAGTTCCAGTAGCCGTAGGCGGTCATGCCGACGCCGAAGAGGGCGAAGAGCCAGATGAACGCCGAGCTGCCCGTCGAAGCCGAGATGACGCCACCGATGGCGAGCAGGAGGGCGAAGATTCCGCCGAAGAGGGCTGCGGTCTTGAGCCCGTTGAAATGGTTGTGCATGTCTGCCTCAACGCTCCCTTCCGTGCTGGCGTTCCCTGCGAACAGGCTCCGGCGCCGGCCGTGTCGGACGACGCTGCCGGCGGCTCGGGCGAAGGGTCGGGCGACCGCTCAGCCGAGCAGCCCGAGCAGAAGCTGCGGCATGACGCTGGTGGCCACGAGCACCGTGCCACCGAGGACMAGCGCGGCCAGGGCCGACCGGGGAATGCGGCGGATGACGGCTCGGGCGGGGCCCTCCTCGGGGTCGCGCAGCAGCACCGCGAACCAGCGCAGGTAGACCGCCACGCCGAGGACGGCGTTGAGCACGGCGACCATGGCCAGCAGCCACTGCCCCTCCCCCACGACCGGGCGCAGCGCCACGACCTTGGCCACCAGGCCGATGACGCCCGGCGGGAGCCCGGCCAGTGACAGCAGGGCCAGTCCGAGCGCCCCTCCCAGCAGCGGGTGCGCGCGCAGGAGACCCGTGTATGCCGCGAGCGTGCGTCCCTGGTCGACGACGCCGCGGCGCCGTGGCGTGGCCGTCACCACGTGCACCACCGTGAACGCGACCAGCGTCGCGACGACGTAGGCGAGCAGGTACCCGCCCGAGGCCGCGGCCGAGCCGTCGTCGAGCGCCGAGAGCGGCAGCACGACCCACCCAGCCTGGGCGACGGTGGACCAGGCGAGCAGCCGCACCGGGTCGTCCTGCACCAGGGCCAGGATGTTGCCGACCGTCATCGAGACGGCGGCCAGGATGCCGATGGCGACCAGCACCGGTGCGCCCGCCCCGACCAGCGGCCGGACGACGACGAGCAGAGCGGCGAGCGCGGCTATCTTCGAGGTCGCGGCCAGGAAGGCCGCGACCGGTTCGGTGGCGCCGGCATACGCCTGGGGTGTCCAGACATGGAACGGCACCAGGCTGAGCTTGAACCCCAGCCCGGCCAGCAGCAGGAGCGCGCCGAGCAGCAGCACCGCGCGGCGCTCCGGGTCGGCGAGCGCATCCTGCACGCCACCGGCGGCGAAGACCGCCTCACCGGTCGAGAGCAGCCACAGCGCCGCGCCCAGCACGACCATCGCGAAGGACACCAGGGAGGTGGTGAGCAGGGCGAGCGCGCCCCGCCCGGCCGGGGCGTCGCCGCGCAGGGCGACGAGCGCGATGGCGGGCAGGGTGGCCAGCTCGAGGCACACGAGCCACGACCCCAGGTCGTGGGCCGCAGCCACGCCCGCAGCGCCGGCCGTCGCCGCGAGGACGAGCGACACGATGACAGCCGGTCCACCGCGCAGGTGGTCGCGGGGGTCGGCTCCCGGCCAGCTCAGGAGGAGCACGACCAGGGCGGACGCGAGGGCTCCCAGCTGGAGGGCGCTGGCGAGGGGGCCGGCTTCGTACAGGCAGGCACCGTCGGGAGCCGGCAGGCAGAGCGTGCGCAAGGGGTCGTCAGTGGAGCGCAGCGCCCCGGGTACGGCGAGGGCGATGCCGGCCGTGAGGGCGAGCACCCCGACAGCGGCGTGCAACCGCACCAGCCGCGGGGCGAGAACGTCGACGACGAGGACGAGGACGGCCCCCAGGGCGGGGACCGCGACGGGCGCCAGGGCCAGCCAGTCGAAGGTGACCATGCTCGTGGCCGTCGGCGCGCTCACGGCGCGGCCCCGATGATCGTGGTCACCGTGTCGTCGGTGAGGGCGAGCAGTGGGCCGGGCGCGATGCCCAGCAGCAGCACGGCCAGCACCAGCACGGCGATGACGTCCCACTCGCTGTCGCGGCTGTCCTCGATCCGTGGCTCGACTCGTTCGCCGGCCCACACGGTGCGCAGGACCCGGAGCGCGTAGGCGGCAGCCAGGACGGTGCCCAGGGCGCCGACGACGGCCAGCGCCCGGAAGAGGCCCTGGGGACGGTCGGCGGCGGGTGACCACGCGGCATACACGCTGAGGAACTCGCCCCAGAAGCCGGCGAGGCCCGGCAGGCCCAGGGAGGCGGCGAAGCCGACGACGAGCGCGAACCCGAGGCGCGGGGTGACCTCGCGCAGGGCCGCGCGCGCCGTCTCGAGGTCGGCGCTGCCCCAGCGTTCCTTGAGGCCACCGACGACCACGAAGAGCAGGGCCGAGACCACGCCGTGCGCGACGTTCGCGAACAACGCGGCCTGCAGCCCGGTGCGGGTGCCGCTCGAAAGGCCGAGGACGACGAAGCCCATGTGGGCCACCGACGAGTAGGCGACGAGGCGCTTGAGGTCACGCTCGACGAGACAGGCCAGGCCTCCCCAGATGATGCCGACCGCGCCGAACACCGCCAGGACCGGGGCGACGTGGGCGAAGCCCTCGGGCACCGAGGCAAGTGGCAGCCGCACGAGGCCGTAGGTGCCCATCTTGAGGAGCACGGCGGCCAGCAGCACCGAGCCGGCCGTCGGCGCCGTGGTGTGGGCCGGCGGGAGCCACGTGTGGAGCGGGAAGACCGGCACCTTGACGGCCAGCCCGGCGACCAGCAGCGCTGCGACGAGCGTCTGCGTGCCGACGGGTATGCCGTGCCCGCCGCCCTGCGCGAGCACGTCGAGGTCGGAGGTGCCGGCCTTGGCGACGAGGGCGAGGATGCCGACCAGCATGAGGGTCGAGCCGAACGCGGTGTAGAGGACGAACCGGCCTCCGGCGTCAGACCGCGCGGGCTGGTCGTGGGGGTCGCCGAAGCGGGTGATCAGCACCCACATCGGCACGAGCACCAGCTCGAACGCGACGAAGAAGAGCACCGCGTCGCGGGCGTAGAAGGTGGCGAGCGCCCCGAACTCGACGAGGAGCAGGCAGGCGTGGAACGCCGCCGTGGTGCCACCCTGCGGCGGCCGGTCGAGGGTGTGCAGGACCACGCCCACGCCCAGGATCGCGGTGAGCAGCAACAGCGGCGCGCTGATCCCGTCGACGGCCAGCTGCCAGCGCAGTCCGAGCGACGGCACCCACGCGCGGTCGACCGTGGGGCGCGTGATGACGGCGAAGAGGACCCCCGCGAGGGTCACGACGCTGGCGGCGCTCGCGAGCAGGTTGGCCGTGCGGTGGGAGACGCCGCGACCGCCGGTGAGCAGCCACACGGCCACGGCCGCCGGCACCACGAGGCTGACCAGGATCACCATGGTTGTCCGTTCACCAGAGTTGTCCCCTCACCACAGTTGTCCCCTCACCACAGCTGTCCATTCACCACAGCGCCACTCCTGCGAGCGCGACGGCCACGACCCCGGCGACGACCCAGGCCAGCCCGGAGGTCGCCACCTCCGACCGGTGGGCCCGCTGCCCGCCGGCGCCACCGAACCGGGCCGCCGCAGCGGCCCCGCGCACGTAGGCGTCGACGACCTCGCGGTCGAGGAACACGACCAGGTGGGCGAGCGCGAGCACCGGCCGGGCGACCAGCGTGACGTAGAGGCGGTCGACCCCGAGACCGGCGTCGAAGGACGGCGTCCGGGCGCCGACCACCCTGATGGCCGGGTCCTTCCCGTCGGCGACCGACCGCACGGCCAGTCCTGCCCCGACGATGAGCAGGACGCTGAGCAGTGCGACGAGCCACCCGATCTGCCCCTCGAGGTGGAGCAGCGGGGTCAGGACGACGAGCCCACCGACGACGGTGAGGAGGGCCAGGACCGACACGACGACCCGCACGCCGACCGTCGCGGTGTCGGTGTCGTGTCGCTCGATGTCGGCGGAGCCGAGGTCGTCGAGCACGATCCACGCGCGCATGCAGTAGGCCGCGGTGAGGGCGACCGTCAGCAGCCCCGCCAGCATGACGATCCACGCTCGGGCCTCGCCGTCGCCGATGCCCGCCTCGGCGGCCGAGAGCACGTGCTCCTTGGAGACGAAACCGACCAGCGGGGGCACCCCGGCGAGCGACAGCAGCCCGACGAACATCGCCGGCCTGATGAACAGGTGACCGCGCACGCCACCGCGCATCGTGGCCGCGGCGGTGCCGCCGACGGTCACGCTGAGCCACCCGATCGCGAGGAACAGCAACGCCTTGAAGAACGCGTGGGAGTAGAGGTGGAGGACGCCGGCGCCCGGCCCCTCGTCGGCCGGAGCCACCGCGAGGGCGGAGAGCATGAGGGCGACCTGGCTCAGGGTGGAGTAGGCGAGCAGCCGCTTGAGGTCGCTCTGCCCGAAGGCCAGCACCGCGGCATAGACCATGGTCACGGCGGTGCTCAGCGCGAGCAGCCAGCGCGCGCCCTCGGCGACGGCGAGCACGTCGAACAGCTGGGCGAGCACGAAGGTGCCGGCCGCGACCATCGTCGCGGCGTGGATCAGCGCCGAGGCGGGCGTCGGGCCCTCCATGGCGTCGGGCAGCCAGTCGTGGAACGGCACCATGCCCGACTTGCCGAGGATGCCGATGACCAGCAGCACCATGGCGACGTTGAGGAGGGTGGTGCTCGGGCCGGTGCACGCGCCCGCGTCGTTGCAGCCGGTGCCCGCCCAGGACTGCACGACCTGCCGGTATGCCGTGGAGCCGGCCCCCGCGGCGAGGATCACCACCCCGAGGACGAAGCCGACGTCCGCGAGCCGGGTGACGAGGAAGGCCTTGAGGGCGGCGCGACGCGCGGACTCCTTGCGGCTCCAGTGGCCGATGAGGAGGTAGGAGCACCAGCCCATCACCTCCCACCCCACGAGCGTGAGGACGAGGTCTGCGGACTGGACCACGAGGAGCATGCCAGCGGTGAACAGCGACACGGTGGCGGCGAAGATGCCGTAGCGGTCGTCGTCGCGGAGGTACCACCCGGCGAAGACCTGCACCGCCCAGCCGACCACCGCAACGACGAGCGCGATGGTCGCGGTGGCCGTGGTCGCCTGCAGCTGCAACGGGATCCGCAGCTCCCCCGCTGCGAGGGCGGCGATGGACGAGACCGGGCCCGCCCCCGACGAGCCATGGACTCCGACGACCTCGGCCAGGGAGAACACCATCGCGAGGAGGGACGCCCCGACCGCCACGAGCCTGGGCGTCCGGAGGTCGGCCCGTCGCGCCACCAGGAGCCCGAGGAGCGCGGCGACGGCCGGCACGAGGACGACGAGGCGGGTGGCGGTGCCGCTCACGACCTCACCTCGTCCGCTTCGCTGGTGATGGGCTCGCTGAGGTCGACGTCGCCGCGCAACCGGAAGACGGCCAGCACCACTGCGAGCGCGACCACGACCTCGGCGGCGGCGATGGTGATGACGAAGAGGGTGAGCACGTTGCCCGCAGCCCACCGGTCACCGCCGTTCGCCCCCACCGAGACGAGGAGGAGGTTGGCCGCGTTGAGGACCAGCTCGACGCCGATGAGGACGAGCACCGCGTTCCGACGGGCCAGGACGCCGTAGGCGCCGAGCCCCGCGAGGACGGCGGCGAGCAGGTACGGACCGGCCAGGTGGATCATCCTGCGCCGCCTTCACCGGTCACCGCGGGCTCGGCCGCAGTCGGCGGACGGGTCATGCGCGACACCGCCATCGCCGCCACCAGCGCGACGAGCAGCAGGACGGACAGCACCTCGAAGGGCCAGACCCAGGTGCCGAAGAGCTGCTCGGCGAGCTGGGTGGTGGAGGTGTCGCGACGCCGCACGGCCGGGCCGGCCAGGGGCAGCAACGCGGCGGCGAGCAGGGCCGTCACGCCCGCGCCGAGGACGCCGGCCAGCACGCGGTGCAGCCGACCGGTGCTGATGTCGGGGTTCGCGCCGATGGGGGCTCGCGTCAGCATGAGCGCGAACAGCACGAGCACGACGATCGCGCCGACGTAGACCAACAGCTGCACGAGGGCGACGAACTCCGCTCCGAGCACGAGGTAGCAGCCCGCCACCGCACCGAGGCAGACCACCAGCCACAGCGCCGCGTGCACCACGTGCCGGGTCGTCACGGCGAGCAGGCCGCTGGCGGCGGTGACCAGGCCCACCGCAGCGAAGGCCACGTCGAGTGAGGTCATTCCCCGGTCTCCGCCGTCGGGGTGGCGCGCGTCGGCGCGGGCCTCGCGGGCGTCGTGCGGACGAGGCGACCCGGTCGCGTCGTCGCGGCGATCTCGGCCGGCTCGGCGGAGTGCTCGTCGAGCGCGGACGGCGGCGGCACGGTGGGCATCCACTGGCCCAGCCGGTCCTTCTCGTGCAACAAGTCGCGGATGTCGAGCTCGGAGTACTCGAACTCCGGGCTCCAGTGCAGGGCATCGAAGGGACAGACCTCGATGCAGATGCCGCAGTACATGCAGAGGCTGAAGTCGATGGCGAACCGGTCGAGCACGTTGCGCTGCCGCTCGCGTCCGCCCGGGGTCGTCGCCGGGAGGGTCTCCTTGTGGGAGTCGATGTAGATGCACCAGTCCGGGCATTCGCGCGCGCAGAGCATGCACGAGGTGCAGTTCTCCTCGAGGAGCGCGATGACCCCTCGACTGCGCGGGGGAAGGTGCGGCTGGGCGTGCGGGTACTCCGCAGTGTGGGTCGGCTTGGCCATGGTCCGCGCAGTGGTGGCCAGCCCCTTGAGGATCCCGGGTATGCCGATCGCGCCCGGCTTCTTCTGCTGCTCGCTCATGCCGTGGCCACCACCCAGGCACCGGTCAGGGCCAGCTGGGCCAAAGCGAGCGGCACGAGCACGAGCCAGGCGAGCCGCTGGAGCTGGTCCTCGCGGAGCCGCGGCCAGGCCACCCGCAGCCAGATGACGACGACCGCGATGCAGAAGCCCTTGAGCAGGGTCCACAGCCACCCGAGCTGGTCGCTCGCGAGGCCGTGCCAGCCGCCGAGGTAGAGGACGGCGAAGAGCAGAGACATCACGACGATCCCGGCGTACTCGCTGAGCAGGAAGAACGCGAACCGCAGGCCGGTGTACTCGGTGTAGGCGCCGAACACGATCTCGGAGTCGGCGACCGGCATGTCGAACGGCGGCCGCTGGAGCTCGGCCACGGCCGACACCAGGAACACGATGGCCCCGGGGAGCTGGAAGACCAGCCACCACGGAGACCAGACCGCAACGATCCCGGACAGCGAGAGCGACCCCGCCGCGAGGCAGACGCTCGCCACCGCGAGCACCATCGGCAGCTCGTAGGAGAGCAGCTGGGCGGCGGCCCGCATGGCCCCGAGCAGGGAGTACTTGTTGGCGCTGGCCCAGCCGGCCATCAGCGTGCCGAGGATGCCGACCGCCGTCACCGCGAGGACGAACACCGCCGAGGCGGGCAGGTCGGCCGCCACGACGTCCGGGGACAGCGGGATGGCGGCCATTGCCACCAGGTAGGGCACCAGTGCGACTGCGGGGGCGAACCGGAACACCCGCTGGTCGGCTGCCGCCGGGGTGATGTCCTCCTTCTGGACGAACTTCACCCCGTCGGCGACCAGCTGGGCCCAGCCGTGGAACCCACCGGCATACATGGGGCCGAGGCGGCCCTGCATGTGGGCCATCACCTTGTGCTCGGTCTGGCCCACCAGCAGCGGGAGGACGAGGAAGGCCGCCAGCACGCCGACGGCGCGCAGCGTCACCTCGACCGCGTCGTTCACCGCGGACCCCACTCGGGGTCGGGCACACCCGGCGCGGAGACCCGGCGCCGACCGGTGGGCTTGGCGTGCTCGGACTCGCCCGGCTCCTTCGCGCCCGGCCACGGCTTGGAGGCCCGCGCGGCGAGGACGAACGACTTGCGCAGGGGGGTGCCCTCGAACCCGTCCGGCAGGAGGAGCGGGCGCAGACCCAGGCCCGTGCCGTCGTCGAAGCCGTCGAAGTCGAGCCCGAACATCTCGTGGGTCTCGCGCTCGTGCCACGCCACCCCGCGGAACACGGCGGTCAGGCTGGGCAGGCTGGCCCCGCTGGGAACCCGGGTGCGAAAGAGCTTGCGGCGCAAGGCAGTCGGTGTCGAGCCGTCCATCAGATGACATACGACGTCGAGGCCGGGAGCCGCTTCGTCATCGGACTGGTCGACTGCCGTCAGCCAGTCGAAGAAGGTGTAGCCCTCGTCGCGGGCAGCCGAGATCGTGGCGACCCAGTCAGCGGGGTCGACCTCCGCGCGCGAGAGGGCGCTGGGGTCGCTCACGGGGCCTCCCCGGCCGAACGCTCCACCACTGGGCGCGCTGGTGGGCGCTGCACCAAGGGCCGGTTGACCTCGCCCGCCGAGGCGATGCGATGGCCGGCATACTTGGCGCGAATTCCTTTGGTGGACAGCGTTTCCGCAGCGATCTTCTCCTGCAGCTTGAGGATGCCCTGCAGCAGTGACTCAGGGCGCGGAGGGCAGCCCGGCACGTAGACGTCGACGGGGATGATGGTGTCCACGCCCTTGGTCACGGAGTACGAGTCCCAGTACGGGCCGCCGGAGTTGGAGCAGGCGCCGAAGGAGATGACGTACTTGGGTTCGGGCATCTGGTCGTAGAGCCGCCGCACGGCCGGTGCCATCTTGTCGGTGACCGTGCCCGAGACGACCATGAGGTCGGCCTGGCGCGGTCCCGGCGCGAAGGGGATGACCCCGAGGCGGATGAAGTCGTGCCGTGCCATCGACGCCGCGATGAACTCGATCGCGCAGCAGGCGAGCCCGAAGTTGAAGACCCACAGCGAGTAGCGGCGGCCCCAGTTGAGGACGACCCGGATCGGCTGGGGTGCGAGGTCGGTGGCCGGGCCGACGCGCGGCATCGGCAGTGGCGTCGGCTGAGTGGTCGTCATCAGAGCCACCTCAACAGACCGCGGCGTGCGGCGTGGACGAGTCCGATGAGCAGGATGCCGACGAAGACCGCGATCTCGACCAGCGACGCTGCCCCGAGGTTGCTCCGCACGACGAGCGCCCACGGGAAGAGGTAGACCGCGTCGACGGCGAAGATGACGTAGAGGAACGCGTAGACGAAGTAGCGGACCTGGGTCTGGGCCCAGTCGCGCCCGACCGGGTCGACGCCGGACTCGTACGTCGACAGCTTGGCGCGGGTCGGCGCCTTCGGGGCGAGGAGCGCCCTCGCGCCCATCGCGGCCACGAAGAGCAGCAGGCCGACGGCGACGACCGCGGCGATGACGACGTAGGGCGACACGCTTGGCAGCCTAGTGGGACTGCACCGTGCAGGGGTGTTGCGCCGAGGCGCGGGCACCTAGCGTGAACACATGGCCCAGCTCCCACTGTTCCCCCTCGGCACCGTGCTGGTGCCCGGGGCGACCTTGCCGCTGCAGCTCTTCGAACCTCGCTACCTCGAGCTGCTCAGCGACCTCGTCAACGCCATGGACGTGCCCGAGTTCGGCGTGGTGGCGATCCGGCAGGGCCACGAGGTCGGTGCCGACGCGGTCCGTGACCTGCACGAGGTCGGCTGCGTGGCCCGCGTGCTCCAGGCCGCTCCCGTGGGCGACGGTCGCTACCTCGTGCTCTCCACGGGGGTGCGCAGGTTCCACCTCGACGCGCTCGTGCCCGGCGCGGGCACGGCATACCTCACCGGGGAGGTGACCCTCCTCGAGGAGCGCACGGGCGACGCCGAGGCGGTGCACGACCTCGCCGACCGGCTGCGGACGGCCCTGCACGACTACGCGACGACGCTCGGCGCCGAGGAGCCCGAGTGGCCCGCGGACCCCGAGGAGCTCTCGTATGCCGTGGGCACGGCCGTGGGGCTCGACCTCGGCGACCGCCAGCGGTTGCTCGCCGCCCCGGACACCGAGACCCGGCTGCGGCTCGGGCTCACCCTCGTGCGACGCGAGCGGCAGCTGGCCGCGACGCTCGGTGTGGTGCCACCCGCTCCCGAGCACGGCTTCAACCCGAACTGAGCCGCCGGAAGTCGCTGGCGCCGGGCGAGCGAGTGCGACAGGGTCGACGCATGACGCGTACCGACACCCCCGAGGCCTGGGACGAGCGCACCACGCTCCTCACCATGCTCCAGTACACCCGCGACACGGCCGCCGAGAAGTGCCGCGACCTCGCCGACGAGCACGTGGGCGCCGCGCCGCTCCCCGGGTCGCCGCTGATGAGCCTGGGCGGGGTGGTCAACCACCTTCGCTGGGTCGAGCACTCGTGGATCGAGAACCGGTTCGTCGGTGGTCCCGACCTCGGCCCGTGGACCGACGAGGAGCCGGACCGCGAGTTCAGCCTCGGCGCCACGACGCCTCTGGCGCAGACCTTGGCGGAGTACGCGGCACAGGCGGCGCGTACCGACGCCATCATCGCCGGGCTCGACCTCGACGAGCCCTCGGCGACGCCGTTCCGGTCAGGCGTGCACCCGACGCTGCGCTGGGTGCTGCTGCACCTCATCGAGGAGAACTCCCGTCACAACGGCCACCTCGACATCCTGCGCGAGCTCGCCGACGGCCGGACCGGCGCCTGAGGCAGACCCGGACGGCTAGTGCCCTTCGAGTCGCTCGAAGGCCGGGGCGTAGCGGAACGCGCCGGTGAGACCCTCACCCCAGGCGCCGAGGGTGCGCAGCATGAAGTAGGCCGGCCCCCAGTCCTGCGGTGGCGTGATGCCGTGGTCCACCGCCGGGCCGAACCCGAAGCGCGGATAGTAGGTCGGGTGACCGAGCAGCACGACCCCGGCATGACCGAGGGCGTCCGCGGCGGCGAGCGTCGCGTGCACGAGCGCCGATCCGATCCCGGTGCCCTGCAGCTCCGGCAGGACCCCCAGCGGACCGAGCGCGGCCAGTGGGGCCGGCTGGTCGTCGAGTAGCGCACGACTCATGGCGACGTGCCCGACGACCTGCCCGTCCCGCACCGCGACGAGGCACAGGGGTGGGATCAGGTCGCCATCGGCCCTCAGCTCGTCGACGAGGTTCGCCTCGAGGTCGCCGCTGGAAGCCGGGGTGTCACCGCTGGCCGGCTTGGCGAACGCCCGGCGGTGCAGCTCGCGGATCGCGTCAGCGTCGGATGGCTGCTCCTGGCGGATGAACATGGTCGCGACCCTAGACAGGCCGGGGGCCGCGTCGCCTTCCAATTTCGATGCCGGGCAGGCGAGGTATGCCGCGTGGCCGGCTCGGCCACCCGGCATACCGGTGGCTGGTCGGTTTGGTGCTTGGCCTGGTGGTCAGCGGGATGAATCAGCGGGCGACGAGGTAGCCGTCGTCGTCGAGGGTGACGGGGATCGGGTCGGTGATCTCGAAGCCGTCGAGGCCCTGGGGCTCCAGGTTGCGGAAGCCGATGAGGACCCACGACCCGTCACGCTGCTGGACCAGCGGCGCGGCGAACAGGTGCGGCTCGCTGCTGAAGGGGCGGGCCGCATCGATGTCCCACGGGCCCAGCGGCCCGGCTCCGGGAACGGACCAGGTGCAGTACTCGCCGGTGCGGGCGATGCGTTCGGCGGTCATCTCCTGCGGGTGACAGGTGAACACGAGCACCCAGCGACCGTCGATCTGCTTGTTCTGCAACACCTCCAGCTGGCCGAACCCGGCCCCCGGCTCGCAGAGCGGCGGACCGAGCGTCCAGGTCTCGAGGTCGGGGCTCGTGGCGTGGGCGACGACGCCGTCATCGTTGCGGGCGGCGTCGCGGGCCCGGGCGCTGACGAACATGTGCCAGCCGTCGCCGCCGGGATCGGCGAAGACGAGCGGGTCGCGCCAGGTCTCGCTCGAGCCCTCGAGGTCGGGGCCCTCGGTGGGGGCTGGGGTGTTGGCGAGGTTCTTGTACCACCGCCCGTCGACGCCGACCACTGGCACGGCGCCGCGCTCCCAGTGGTGCAGGTCGTCGGACACCGCTTGGCCGACCCGCTGGTCGTAGACGTGGTGACCACGGTTGGACACGGCGGTGTAGTACATCCGCCACCGTTCGCCGTCGTGGACGACCGAGCCCGTCCAGATCGCGAGGTCGTCGAACCGCTCGGTGCCACTGCGATCGGGCCCGAAGCACTCGCCGAGGTAGGTCCAGCTGACGAGGTCGGGCGAGGTGGCATGACCCACCGTCGCGGCGGTGTGCCGCTTGCCCGGGTCGCCCAGTGCACGCGGCGCCTGGAGGAAGAACAGGTGGTAGAGGTCGCCGTCGTCGGCCACCCAGGAGTCCCAGACCCAGAGGTCATCCAGCCTCAGCATGAGCAGAGTCTGGCAGCAGGTGGGGCCACCCACACGCCGAACCACGTCGTGGACAACCGCTGTCCGGTGACGCGTTGCCGCGGCAGTCGGCAGGGCGTTGTCGCGGCAGTCGGCCGGGCGTCGTCGCGGCTATCGGTCGACCGTGCCGCCCGCGCGCCAGTAGAGCCCGTCGCGGCGCTCGAGGAAGCCTTCCTCGACCAGGTAGCGGCGCAGTGCGGCGACGTCGTCGTGCCACGCCCGCAGGGCGTTGTTGACCTGGGTCTCGTCGTAGGTCTCCCCGATCTCGAACGCCTGGGCCATCTCGTTGAGCACGACGAGTCGCTTGCGGATCCGGGTGGGGAGGGCCGAGAGCCTTCCGTCGGGGCGGACGAACGCGCGCAGGACAGCTTCGCCGTCGGTCAGGGCGTCGTCGAGGGAAGGGCGGTCCATGTTCGAACCTAGCTCGCAAATCCCTTGTCGTCCCAACGGTTCTCGTTGCGCCCGGGTCATCGCGCCTGTTGGCCGCGGGTTGGGGCGGCGGGTCGGTCCGTGGGGGTGGGCTGTCGGTGGCGGGTTGTAGGATCGAACACATGTTCGACAGCGTGGAGTCCGTGCAGGGGGCCGATCCGGCCGTCCTGGCCGGTGCGTTGTTCGCGCTGACTGATGGCGAGATCGCCGACCTGCCGGTTGAGGCGGCGGAGGCGCTGGTGTTGGCCGCGCAGCGGGTGGTGAGCGCGGCGACGGCGCGGCAGCGGTCGGCGATGGAGACCGTGGCCCGGCGCTGTGACGAGCGGGCCGAGTGCGAGGCCGCCGACGTGGCCGCCGTGGCCGCTGCGGGTGGGCGTCGCCGGCAGGTGCTGTCGGGGCACGCGGTCGCGGCGGGGTCGCTGGCGGCGCTGCTGCACGTGTCACCGCGGACGATGTCGACGCGTCTGGACCAGGCCCGGCGGGTGGTGTGCGCGCTGCCGCAGGTGCAGGAGCTGGCGTGGTCCGGTGACCTGGAGCCGTACCGCGTGGACGCGGTGGTCGCGGAGTCGGGGGCGGCGCCGCCGGCACGGTTGCACGAGTTCGAGGCGCGGGTCCTCGAGGGCGGCATCACGCAGGTGTCGTGCGCGGCGTTGCGGCGCCGGGCCCGGCGCGCGGCCGACCGGTGCGCCCCCGACGACGCCGCCCACCTCGCGGACCTGGCCCGGGCCCGCAGCGACGTGCGGGTCCGCCCCGGCGACTGCACGGGCATGACCAGGCTGGTGGCCGACCTGCCGACCCCGGTCGCGATGCAGGTCTGGTCCGCCGTCGACGGGTTGGCGGCCGAGTACGCGCGCGCGAACCCGGGCCAGCGGATGGGGGCCGCGCGGGTCGACGCGTTGGCCGACCTGATCGCGGCCAACGCCACGTTCAGCACCACCATCGAGCTCGTCGCCCCCATCGACCACGACCCCGGCCGCACCGACCCGTTGGGCGTCTCGAAGAGTTGCCTCGGCCCGGCGCCCAACCACAACCACGACCAGGACCACGACCAGGACCACGACCAGGACCACGACCAGCCGGGCCACGCCGACCCGGTCGGCGTGGGTGTGTACGAGGACCTCGGTGGCTGCGAGGAGCTCGACGACGGGGTCCTGCACGACCACGGCGGCGACCTGTGGTTCGTGTCCGCCCGCACCGAGGTCCCGCTACTCGGGTCGTTGCTGCCCGCCGACGTCGTCGCCCTCCTGTCCGACCCCGACACCACGATCCGGCTCGCGCGCAGCGACTCGGTCACCGGCGCGATCCGCTGGCAGGACCCCCGCACCTACCGCCCCGGCGCGCGGACGGCGCGCGCCGTCCGGTCCCGCGACGGCACCTGCCGCTTCCCCGGCTGCAACACCGCAGCAAGACGGTGCCAGCTCGACCACGTCATCCGCCACCCCGACGGGCCCACCACCGTCACCAACCTGCAGACCCTGTGCGCGACCCACCACGGGTTCAAACACCACGCCGGCTGGCACGTGACCATGGACGAGCTCGGGGTCTGCACCTGGACCGCCCCCGACGGCCGCACCCACACCACCCATCCCATGGACCGCCACAGCCACCAAGCCGCCTGACCTGGATCCACCGATCGGCCCTGACGCCCGACGCCCTGGGTCATCCGGATCTGCCGATGTGCGGTCGTGAGCGATCAAGTCCGCAAGGTCCCCGGGGACCTTCGCTCCTATTCGCCACCGCCCAAGCGAGAAACCCTTTGGAGTACGGGCTACCCGAGTCGTGGTGTCCCGGAGCGCCGGGCGTCGTGGCGCGGTCGACGCGTGAGCTCAAGAGAGGAGTCTTGGTCATGGAGAAGATCATGTGGCTTGTGTTGGGAGGCGTCGCATTCGTCGCAGCGCTGCGGGCGGGTCATAGCCCGCGCGCGATGTACATCGGACGCTGGGCTCTTGCGGTTCTCTTCATTCTGTTCGGGGCGGCCGTGAACGTCTTCTACCTGGCGGCGGATTCTGCGTACTACAAGGACTTCGCGCAGCCCTCCCCGTTCAAGTTCGTCAGGGACACCTGGGAGTCGCTCGTACTGCCCCACCAAGGGTTCTTCATCTCGCTCTTGATCATCGCCGAGGCGATTGCGGGCGTACTCCTCCTCATCGGAGGACGATGGACACAGGCTGGGCTGATGGCTCTCATCGGCTTCCACCTGGGGCAGTTGGCGTTCGGTGGCGTGATGTGGGTCTGGGCGCCGCTGATGCTCGTTACGTTCGTGCTGCTCCTGCGAGCCGAGCGCCGAGCCGGGCCCCAGCGTCGGGGCGAGCTTGGTACACCAGCCCGCACGCTCGTGCCGCGTTGACCGCGCTCGCGCGTACATCGGTGGGGTACGGAGGGAGAACTCGTCGTTCCTCTACAACGGCTCCCGCACGATGTACGAGCGCCAGCGCTTCACCTACGTGGCTGAGCAGCGAATCTCCCGCTCCCCCCGGCTCCGGGCCGCGAAACACCCTGTCACGCCGCGGACAGTGGCGCGGCTGGGTACTCTGCCGGCGTGGAGAACACTGGGCTGAGTCTTTGGATCAATTGGGTCAGCGTCCCCATCTTTCTCGCGCCGGCGATCGCGGTCGCGCTGTATTCCAGGCACGTGGCTGGCGGTTGGATGCGGCCTTGGATCGGGCTCAAGCCCGTCTGGTGGTTCCTGCTTGTCCTCCTGGTGCCTTGGATCGGCTTGCCGCTTCTGGTGGCCCAGTTGATCCTGCACAGGCAAACGCCCGGAGCTATTACTGGGCACCACACCTCCGGCTGACCATCCGGTCATGCCGCGAAGCGCGCCGTAACGCGCTCAGCGACGCGAGACCGACTCTCGTGGAACATCGGCTGCCCTCGCGGCCGAACGTACGCCCCAGAGCAGCGCCGCGAACGGGACTACCACGCTGAGGAGTGCGCCCGCGGCGGCTGAGGAACTGTGGGTGATCTGGTCCCATTCGGTGATAGCCCTGCCCACGGTGGAGACCACGAGGAGGGCGAGGACAACCAGCACGACTCGGGTACCCGAAGGCGTGGCCCGAGCCCGACCGATCCACTCTTCCTTCACGCGGGGAGCGTAACCGTGCCGATGCGTCGCTCGGAGCGGAACGTCCTCATCTGCCGCTGTCGGCACGGCGCCGGGTGCCGTGGATGTCGCCGTCGGGCACTTGTCACGACGGTGCGAGCACCGTCTGGCGCCGGGCGGCTTGGCGCAGTCCCGTCGGGGACACTGGGGGAACACCGACCGTAGCTTGGACAAGGAGTCCGCCGTGACTGAGGGAACCGTCCGCTGGTTCGACGCCGACAGGGGGTTCGGCTTCATCGCCCTCGGGCAGGAGGCAGAGGACCTATACGTGCATGCGTCCGAGATCGTCAGCGACGACGCGATGAAGCTGCTCCGGCAGGGCCAGGTGGTCGAGTTCGAGATTGGCGAGGGGGACCGCGGCCCGCAGGCACGCCGCGTCCGGGTCACGGCCGACCAAGCCGCCGATACACCGCTGGGGGTGCTTGGCACCGTGTCCTGGTACGAGCCTGCCAAGGGGGTACGGCTTCATCACGCCCSACGGCGGTGGTGGCGAGATCTTCGTGCACAGTTCGGCSATCGTGGGGGGCGGCGTGGTCTGGGAGGGGCAGCGGGTGGCGTTCCTCGTCGTYGACGGGGAGAAGGGATTGCAGGCYGAYCATCTGCTCCCCTTGAGRGCCCAGGCCGCCCAGCAGGTCGTGGCATCCGACGGGGCGGACGGCACCGTGTCTTGGTACGACGYGGACAAGGGCTTCGGRTTCATCACCCCCGAGTCAGGCGGCCCCGAYGTCTTCGTCCACGTCCGGGAACTGGCCGACGGGCTMCCCGAGCTCGGTGAGGGCGACCGGGTGACGTACGACATCGTCGTGAGCGAGAAGGGCCCACAGGCTCGCGACGTGCGCCTCGCGCGCARCTCGACACCGCGGGGRGCACCCGCGACGTCGACGACYCGCGCYCGGTCGGGACACCGGGAGGCATCCGACGCCCCGGYGCGCGGCGGCGAGGGAGTGGTTGCGCGCTACGACGCGGAGCGGGGGTTCGGGTTCATCACCCCGGACGCGGGAGGCGCGGACCTGTTCGTGCACGTGTCGGTCCTCAGGGGCGCCGAGGCGCTGTACCAGGGYGATCGAGTCCGCTACCAGGTGCGGCAGAGCGATCGAGGACCACAGGCCGACCGCGTTGAACGGGTTTGAGCGGAAAGACGGTCCAGGCGCAGCTAGTGCTTGTCGTGTCCCGATCGGGTCGCACGCTGATGCCGCGATGAGGTGCACGGGGGCGGAGTAGGCGTGTGGACTCTGGCCTGGGGCGCGGCCGTGGTCTGGCGGTGGCCGATGGTCCTCGGCCCAGCCCGCACTCGACGGGTACGGTCAGGGCGCGCGGAGCGTGTGACGCCCACTCCACCAGAGCACCAGTTCGAGCGTGAGCAGCACCAGGCCCACGGTCGTGACGGCACTCCATCCGCCGGCCGACCACAGCACGCTGGCCAGTGCGGAGCCGCCTGCGCCGCCGGTCAGGCCGCTGGTCACGAACGCCGTGTTGATGCGGCCCCGAGCTTCGGCGTCGACGTTGACCAGTCGCGTCTGGTGGAGCACATTGCCCGCTTGGACTCCGACGTCCAGCAGCAGCACGGCGACCAGGACGACAAGAAGGCTGTCTGGCCCCGCGGTACTGATGGTGAGGGCGAGGATGCCCAAGCCGATGGCGGCACCGGTCACTGGGGTGGACTTGCCCATGTCGTGGACGCGGCCGACCTGGTGCGCCGCGAGAGCCCCAACGAGTCCGACCAACCCAACGAGCCCGATCTGGGCCGCACTGTACGAGTACGGCTTGGTGCTCAGCAGGAACGTCAACGCGGTCCAGAACAGTGAGAACACGCCGACATTCAGCGCGCCAAGCAGAAGGGACAGCTGCACGACTCGGTGGCGGCGCACTTCCGCGAACACCGACCGCAGCAGGGCGGCGTAGCTGGTGGACGCTCGGGCCGCAGTATCAGGGAGGAGCCTGGCGAGGAGTAGCGCAAGGCTGGCCGTGACGCCGGCAGCAAGAAGGTAGATGGCGCGCCAGCCGAAGGCGTCAGCGAGGATGCCGCTGATGGTGCGGGAGAGCAGGATGCCGGTGAGCAGACCGGACACGATGGTTCCGACGACTGCGCCGCGCTGGTCGTCGCTGGCGAGGTCGGCGGCGAGCGGGATGAGCAGCTGGGCGGCCACGGTCGTGAAACCGACCAGGGCCAACATCACGAGCAGGACTGGGTAGGTCGGGGCCAGACCCGCGGCCGCGAGGGCGGCAGCGCAGGCAGTCATCACCGCTGGGGTGAGACGTCGAGGGTTGAACCGGTCGCCGAGCGGAACCAGCAGGAAGACGCCCAGGGCGTAGCCGATCTGGGTCACGGTGACGAGGAGGCCGGTGGCGCCAGTGGACACGTCGATCGTCTCGGCGATGTCAGGTAGGAGGGGTTGGGCCCAATACGTGTTGGCGACTGCGGCGCCGCCCGCAACGGCGAACAGCAGGGTCATCGTCCTGCTCATGCCGACGGAAGCCGGGGCTGGGGGCTGCGTGGCTGGGGCGGTGCCGGGCACGGTGGCGCTCTCTCTCTCTCTTGCTCAGGGGTATGCCGCGTCAGAGGCCGAGCATGGTGGCGTTGCGGACGGCGTCGTTGATGGCGTGCGCCAGGGCGGGGCCGCCGAGGTTGTTCGTGCGTCGCCAGGAGAACGACAGCCAGACCCCGAGGGCGACATGCACGACGACCAGCTCGAGGACCATCCATGGCAGCGGGAAGCCGGAGGAGACCGGCAGGTGCCACAGCCCCCACAACGCGGACACGAACACGGCGGACTGCCAGCCGCGGGGGTCACCGGCGTGGTGCACGTGCGCGTCGATGGCTCCTCGGAATGCGACCTCCTCGAGAAGGAACGTGGCCGGGTAGTACAGGGCGGTGTACTTGGCAAGGGCGCCGAGGGCAGCCAGGGCGGGTAGCGCGGTACCGGTCGCGACGTGCACTGCCCCGAAGACGGCGGCCATGCCGGTGGCACCGACGGCCACCGGCACGACCGCTGAGCGCAAGGTGGCGGCGATGGAGCTGGCGCGCAGTGAGAACGCGGCAGCGACGGCGCCGGTCATGGCAGCCACGTACCAGCCGAACGTGGTCCAGTCGCCGGCCGTGAACGCGGCGACCGCGTAGTACCCGGGGGTGATGGCCAGCACTGTCGCGATGGCGTAACCCTTGCGGTCCAACGCGAAGCGACTCGTGCCGCCGGCGAACAGCTCACGCAGGGGGCGGCGACGCACGACCAGTTGGAACGCGGCGGTCAGCGGGATGCCGAGCAGCAGGTACGCGTTGCTGCTGAGTCCCAAGAGGTACCCGGCGCTCATCCAGACGGCCACGAACGCGACCGCTCCGAGGGCGCGCTTTCGCTGGGACGTGCCCGGTCGCTGTCCGCTGGCGCGCTTGGTGAGGTTCACGCGGGGACTGGTGTTGACCGACATGGGCGTGGCCTCCATCTGGTGGTGATCGAGCGTGATCGGTGGTGTCCACCACGGTTCTCCCCGGCGGCTGGGCTCGCCCCGGCACAACGGCCGGGATTGGGCGGCCCTGTGTGCGGGCCACGTTGTCCGCCAGTCAGACAGCGTCTCGGGCCGGCCACCGAAGTGCCGGCCCGAGAGCGTTGTCAGGTACCGCATCCGGGTCGCTGAGCGTGACGCGTCTGTCAGGTGGACAGGACGAGACGGTCCGAGGTTGCCCCCGACTCCACGGCCTCGACGGCAAGGGCGGCGTCGACCAGGGGGTGGACCGCGATGGCGGGCGGCTGGACCTTGCCTTGGGCGATGAGGTCGTTCATGGACTCCAGGGTGGCGTTGTTCTCCTGGGCGACGAACATGCGCAGCGTCTGGCCGATGAACGGGCTGAGCAGCGCGGCGCCGAGCTGTCGTTGGATGCCGCCGACCCATCGGTCGCCTTCGCCGCCGACGATGACGAGTCGGCCCCTGGGTGTCAGGGCGCGGCGCAGCCGCCGGGTGGAGGTGCGTCCGAAGACGTCGATGATGACGTCGTAGGTGCGGGTGCCGTCGGTGAAGTCGTCGCGGCTGTAGTCGATGGTGTGGTCTGCGCCAAGGGACTTGGCGTGGTCCTGGTGGCGGGGTCCGGCCACTGCGGTGACGACAGCGCCGGCCGCCTTGGCCGCTTGGAGGGCGATGGAGCCGACCGCCCCGGTGGCGCCTACGACCAGGACGCGTTCGCCGGGTCGCGCCTTCGCGTGGTCGCGCACTGCCTGCAGGGCTGCGAACGTGGCGTAGGGGAGCACCGCCGCCTGCTCGAAGGTGAGCTGCGCAGGCTTGCGGGCCATCTTGGTCTGGGACGCGACCACGTACTCGGCATACGTCCCGCGCGCTGCCCCGTAGACCTCGTCACCGACGGCGAACCCGGTCACCTTTGCCCCGACGGCTTCGACGCGTCCGGCGTAGCTGACACCCGGGACACGGATCTTGGGGCTGCGCAGCCCGGTGCCGAGGCGCATCAGGTACGGCTGACCGGTCATGAAGTGGAGGGCGCCGCGGTCGACGCCGGCGGCGACGACCTGGACGAGCACCTTGTCGTCGGGCACCTCGGGGCGGTCGATGTCGTCGAACCGGAGCGAGGTGGCGTTTCCGTAGTGGTCTTGCACGATGGCTTTCATCTTCGGGGTTCCTTTGCGGGGAGGTGGGTGTGGCGGGCGTCTTGCGCGACGTGTGTCGCTGTGCGGCTGTGTTGCGTGGGGCGTGTGTTGCCAGGGGTTCAGTCGTCGAACGGCGCCAGTGCGATGGCCGCGGTGAATGCGCCGTACCGGCGTAGGAGCCGAGCGCGGCCGTGGGGGACGCGAGCTGCCTCGTCCGCCCAGGCGCTGGTGAAGTACTTCTTGAAACCGTCGCGGGGGTGGTCGCGAACGGTGGTGGTCAGGACGCTGGGTGGCAGCTGCCAGGTGCGGATGCCGGCGACGTCGACCCCTGCTCCCGCGGCGAGCAGGTAGGCGACGGGTCCGGCGTCGAGGGTGACTCGGGGGTTGTGGTGCATGGTGATGGCGGTCTGCAGCGTGTCGGTGGCTGCAGTGGACAGGCCGACCTGTTCAGCCACGTCGCGCGCGATGCGGGCCGAGGTGAGGGTGAAGTCGTCACGTCCGGTGGCGATGACCAGACCGGTGTCGTGGAGAAGGGCAGCGGCGAACAAGAGCTCGGCGTCGACGTCGACTTCTTCCAGCTCACCGATGGCGCGGCCGAACCTGTAGGTGCGCAAGCTGTGGTTCAGCAGCGGGACGGTGAGGACCTTGGTGGCAGCGTCGGTGGCTGCACGGGTCAGGGCCGACGTGGGTGGGACGAGCCGTGTCGGGTCCACCCAGGCGTTGCGGCCCGGGTGCAGGTGCGTCAGGAGGGCGAGCCGTCCGGCGGTGTTGCTGGCGTGGGCGCGAGCGAGGCCGACCAGTAGCCGGCGCGATTCTGGCGGCTGGAGGTGTCCGCCGGTGCGCAGCGACCAGGCGTGCGTTCCGACGGTGGAGTCGGGGTTCATCGGGTTCTCCTTGGTCAGCAGTGTCCCGCTGCAGTGGTGGCCGCGGGTCCACCTCGAGAGTGACTCCAGCGGCAGGTGGTTCGCCCCGGTCAACTGACCGGGTTCTGGGGTCTGCCCTGTCCCTCGCCCTTGGGAGGGAGCCGAACGAAGCCGTGCCGCCGCGGGGCCGCAGCCGGGGACAGGCGCTGGAGAGGGGTCGGAAACCCGCCGACCACAGGGTGGGTGGTGCACCAGCGAAGGAGGCACGATCCCGGCCATGTGACCGGGGCGAGCAGACCCGCTCTCGACGACCGTGGTGCCTGTGGCCGTCCACCGCGGACGGCCAGGAAAGGGGAAACCGTCATGACCACCTCAACTGCCGCCCATCGCTCCATCGCGACGAGCTCGCCCAGCACCCTGGCCGGCCCGATGGGTCGGATCACGTTCGCGTCCATGGCCACCGGTGCGCTGCTCGCCGTCGGCCTGGTCATCGGGGTCGTCCCTGACGCGTCCGAAGCCCGCGTCATCGGCGCCGTCCTCGTCGCGTTCGCGACCGGGTGGGCCATGCTCGGGTTCCTCACCACTCGCCGAACCAGCCGGCCGCAGAGGTGGGCGTACGTCCCGGCGGCCGCTATGGCGATCACAGGCCTTGCCCTGACGGCCGCCAACCCTGGCGAGCCCACCATGACCCGCCTGTCGTGGGTGTGGGCACCCGCGCTGGTGGCTCTCGGTGGCTGGATCTGGCGACAGGCACGGAGCACGATGCCGGGACGGGGCAGGCTGTTCGTCTACCCGGTCACCACCGTCATGGTGCTGGCCGGTCTCGGCGGCCTGTACCAGGCCAGCACGGCGTCCCCGACCGCCGTGGCCGGTCGCATGCCCGGCAAGCTCGTCGACGTCGGTGGGTACCGGCTCCACCTGAACTGCACCGGCGCCGGCTCTCCGACCGTCGTCCTGCTCAACGGCCTGGGTGAGACCTCACCGCTGTGGGCCCGTGTCCAGCCGGCCGTTGCCACCACCTCCCGGGTCTGCACGTACGACCGTGCCGGTCAGGGCTGGAGCGACGACTCCCCGAACCCGGCAGATGCCACCACCGCGGCGACCGACCTGCACAAGCTCCTGACGGCAGCCGGGGAGAGCGGACCGTTCGTCTTGGCCGGGCACTCCAGCGGCGGCGTCCATGCGCTGGCCTACGCCCACCTGTATGGCGGCGAGGTCGCCGGGGTCGTCCTGCTCGACAGCGCCAGCCCCCGGCAGGTCGAGCTCGTCCCAACGTTCGAGGGTGAGTACCAGGTGATGCGCCGCGGCCTCGCCCTGGCGCCGACCCTGTTCAGGTTCGGGGTCGGTCACGCCCTCACCACCCTTGGTACCCCTGACCTGCCCGGTGGTGCCGGTGCGCAGGTCGCCGCGTTCTCGAACAGCACCCGCGGCTGGGCGAACACGCGCGCCGACCAGGCTGCGCTCCCGGTCGCGTTCCGGCAGGCGCAGGCGCTGACCACTCTCGGGGACATCCCCCTGGTTGTCCTCACGGCCAAGGACAACGTCGACGGCAAGCCGGGCTGGGCCACGGCGCAGGACCAGATGGCCGCCCTGTCCAGCAACTCGCGGCACACCGTCGAGAACCAGTCCCACGTCGGTCTCCTGACTGACCCGACCGGCGCCGCCCAGACCGTCACCGCCATCGCCGACGTCGTCACCGCCAACCGCACCCACAGCCCGCTGCCCACCCGCTGACGCTCGTCGTCAGCATTCGCGCAGCACCAAGCTCCCGGTCACCTCAACCCCCTTCCCGGGTGACCGCCGAGGCCCCGCCGCCGACCCCCTGCCAGGTGGCGACGGCCCGGGGAGCGGCCCGCCACTCTGGCGGGCCGCTCCGGACCCCCTTCCCGCATCCACCCCGCAGGCGACACGTCGACCCGTCCCCAACCGAGACCCTCGTGCACACCCACAGTCGTGTCGCCCGGACGGCGCGAGGTCGGCGGTCGACCGTCAGTTGCCTTCGGTGATGTGGCTGCTCGCTGAAACGGCGGCGCCTCCGTCCCGATCCGGGACACCACCGCCATCCACGCCGACTGGTCCGTCCTTGCCATGGGGCGGTGCACCTGCTGCCACACCTACCCCTCGGGGTCGAGCTGCTCGTCTTCGTCGGCGCTGCCGCGATCATCTGGGTCGCTGGCATCCCTCTGTCGGACTACACCGACATCCTGGCCGACCGGCTCCACCTCGGGCAGGCCCTCGGCGGCCTCATCCTCCTCGCCGTGGCCACGAACCTTCCCGAGATCGCCATCACGTACAGCGCGGCGGCCAGCGGCAAGCTCGATGTGGCAGTGAGCAACATCCTGGGTGGCATCGCCATCCAGACCGTGGTCCTGGTCGCCCTTGACGCGTTCGGTGTGCGCGAACGGCGCCCGTTGACCTACCAGGCCGCGAGCCTGACCTTGGTGGTCGAGGGGGCCATAGTCGTGGCGGTCCTCGTGGTCGTCGTGACGGGCACCCAGCTGCCCAAGAAGGTGGTCTTTGCCCGGCTCAGCCCCGACGTCGTGCTCATCGCACTGGTATGGGTCGGTGGGCTCACCCTGACCCAGGTCGCTGGGGGCAAGCTGCCCTGGTCGAACAGCGGTGAGGCGCCCGACAGCCAACCCACGCCACGTGGGCACTCGCAGAAGACCCGGTCTGATGAGGCGACCCGCAGAGGCGTCAGCACCAACGCGACTGGCCGCGACCAGACAAGGCGACTACAAGCTCGCATTCGGTGACATCTTCGGAGGTAACGCGTTCCTGCCCGTCCTGTTTCTGCTCGCCGTCTTGGTGTCCGGGAAGGCGGTCCTGCCGAACGCGCACGCCGCCGACATCTACCTGACCGGGCTCGCAGGCCTGTTGACCGTCGTGTACATGGCGGGGCTGCTCTTCCGGCCGGCCAAACAGCACGCCCGGCTGGGCATCGACAGCATTGCAGTCCTCCTGCTCTACGTCGTCGGAGTCTTCGGCCTTGTCGTCCTGCCGCAGTAGGCGCCCGCATCCGGGATCTCGGAGGGGCAGGACAGCGACGAACCAGGACGCGATGGCGGCGTGACGACGCCCGGGAGCGCGATCTCGCTGACGACGAGAGCGACTGCGCCGAGGCGCCCCGCGCACCATCGATCGCTTCAGGACCAGACCGGTACGGCTGACGCCCTCGGCGCCGGACCCACGCCGCTCACGATGCGCGCCGCCAGGGCGGCCGCGTCCGCGCCGACGAACCCGAGCAACGCAGAACCGCGGCTCGACTGCCACGGCAGCCCGAGGAAGTACAGCCCAGGGACCGAGGTGACACCGTCTTGGTGCCGGACGTCGCCGTCGACGACGACGCCGGGCACCTCCAGCCAGCGGTAGTCCGACGTGAACCCCGTGGCCCACAGGACCGCGTCCACGCCCATCGACGTGCCGTCCGCGAACTGCGCCAAGCCCTCGGTGAAACCGGTCAGGCGCGGCCGAAAACCGACGCCGGCCCGTCGCAGGTCGGCACTTCGGGTCCCAATGACCAAGTCGCCGCGGGCCCGTAGCCGGGCAGCCAGCCGACTGGTCGCGGGCACCTTGAAGAACCCGGACTTCGCCAGCCAGAAGAACAGGTCGCGACCCGCGACGCGCTGCGGCAGAGCGAGCGGCGTCGATCCGACCGCCACGCTCACGGACCGAGTTGATGCGAGCTCCGCCGCAATCTGCAACCCGGAGTTCGCGGCACCCACCACCAGCACTCGCTCGCCCAGCACCTGACCGGGGTTGCGGTAGTACGCGCTGTGCAGTTGCTGTACGTGCGGGTCGAGCTGGCTCGCAGCTGCCGGCACCCGCGGCGTCTGGAACGGGCCCGTGGCCACCACGACCTGACCGGCGCTCAGCTCACCGGTCGGCGTCGTCACCACGAAGCGACCGTCCTGCTCGCGGCGCATCCGCAGCACCGGCGAGTTCAGCCGCACGGGAAGGTTGAACTGCTCGGCATAGGCGGCCAAGTAGTCAGCGACGTCGTACTTGGACGGGTGAGCGTCCGCCGGCGCGGGGAAGGGCATACCGGGCAGGGAGTCGTACTGCGCGGGGCTGAACAGCCGCAACGAGTCCCACCGGTTGCGCCACGACAGCCCCATCTCAGCGCCAGCTTCCAGGAGGGCGAAGCTCAGGCCGCCTCGGGCCAGGTAGTGACCGATGGCCAGTCCTGCCTGACCGGCGCCGACCACGACGACATCCAGGTGCTCGGACGGGGTGATGGTGTCGTACATGGCGGCCTCCTGGCTGCGAGCTGGTACTCACCGACGGTAGGGAACTGCCGCGCCCATCACCCCGGCGCAATGGCCGGGATCGCCCACACGAACCAGCTAGCGCTCACGTCGCACAGCACGGCGAGACCTCGCCCCTGGCGACCCGACCTGACCAGAACCCGGCCATTTCACCGGCGCGAGCACCACGGTCTCAAGGCCACCTTGGACATGCACGACAACCCGTGCCTCACCCAAGGAGCCCACCGTGTCCGCCACCCTCACCAGCACCACCCGCCCGGCAGGCCCCACCGGCGCAGGCCCCGCCGGCACCCCGGCTGTCGGCGTCGCCGACCGGCGCGCCGCTCAGCGGCGCTGGGTGGCCCTCGGACTCCTCGTCTCCGCGCAGTTCGTCGTCATGCTCGACACGTCCATCGTCAACGTCGCCCTGCCCTCCATCCAGCACGACCTGGCCCTCAGCGCCACCGCCATCACCTGGGTCGTCAACGCGTACGTCCTCACTTTCGGCGGCCTCCTGCTCCTGTCCGGCCGCGCCGCCGACTTGTTCGGCCGGCGCCGCATGTTCATCGCCGGATCCGGCCTGTTCAGCGTCGGCACGCTGCTCGCCGCCCTCGCACCCAACCCAACGCTGCTCATGAGCGGTCGCATCATCCAAGGCGCCGGCGCAGCCGCCCTCAGCCCCGCCGCCATGTCCCTGCTCCTGGTCACCTACCCAGGCGCAGCACGAGCCCGCGCCATGAGCATCTGGGGTGCCGCCTCAGCCCTCGGCGGAGCCACCGGGGTCATGGTCGGAGGACTCCTCGTGGGCACCTTCGGCTGGTCCTCCGTCTTCTACGTGACCGTCCCCATCTCCATCGCCGCGGTCACCCTCGCCCGCCGCGTTCTGCCCGAAGGAGACCACGGCGCCCGCCGCCGCTTCGACTGGGCCGGAGCCGCCACCATCACCGGAGCCGTCGTCGCGCTCGTCCACGGCGCCCTCGGCATCGCCGACCGCGGCCTCACCTCGCCGACGGTCGTTGCGAGCCTGACCGCCTCCGCCGCCTTCCTCGCCGTCTTCATCGCCGTCGAACGCCGCACCGCCGACCCCCTCGTGCCCCTTGAGCTCTTCGCATCCCGAACCATGAGCACCGGGGTGACCCTCGCCATCTTCGGCGGCGCCGCCCGGGCATCCACGTTCGTGCTCGTCGCCCTCTACCTCCAGCAAGCCCTCCGCATGGCTCCCCAGGACGCAGGTCTGGCCATGGTTCCCACCTCCCTGACCGGCTTCGCCTTCTCCCTCGCCCTGCTGCCGCGCATCCTGCGCGCCCTCGGACCGCAGCGAACCCTCGTCGCCGGCCTCGTCGTCCTCGCCGCCGGCCACCTGTGGCTCGCGAACGCGCAGCAAGGACGCGGCTACGTCGTGGCCGTCCTGCCCGGGCTCTTGCTCGTCGCCATCGGTGTGGCCCTCAGCTTCACCCCCACCACCATGGTCATCGCCGCAGCAGCCCCCGCCACCCACACCGGACTCGCATCCGGCCTCGCCGGCTCAGCCACCCAGGTCGGTGCCGCCCTCGGTACCGCCACCTTCACCGCCGTGGGCGTCTCCATGGGAGCCCCCACCTCCGGCCACCTCGGCGCCGGCGGCTTCTCAGCCGCCTTCACCGCAGCCGCCGTCGTCGCACTGGCCACCGCCGCACTCGGCACCACCATCGCCCGACGCCGCGCCTGACCCGGGTGGCTCAGGCGTCGGGGTTGGCCGCGAAGGCCGCCTCGATCATCGGCGCGACCACGGCGGTCTGCCAGGGCCTGGCCCCCAGCGCCGACAGCGCCGCGGCGAAGGCAGCGGCCGTGTGCTCCTCCGGCGGCGACCAGATCACCCGGCGCAGGGGTTCGGGGGAGAGGACGTTCTCGACCGGGATCACGTGCTCCGCCGCGAACGCCGTCAGTGCCTCGCGGGTGGCCGTGAGGCGGGCCGCGGCGACGGGGTTGCGCTCGGCCCACGAACGCTGTGGCGGCGGACCGTCGGACCGCAGCGTCATCGGCGGCAGGTCGGCTTCGGGGATCGCGTTGGCCCGGTTGACGGCGTCGAGCCACTGGCGCTGGTAGCGACGCACCGAGCGGTGGCCACTGGGCAGCGCGCCGGTGTTGCCGGGGGACTCCATGGCGACCTCGACGAGCACGGCGTCGGGGAGTACCCGGCCGGGCGACACGTCCCGGTCCTGCGCGATCTGGTCGCGGGTCTCCCACAGCTCCCGCACCACGGCCGCGATCCGGCGGTGGCGCACCCGGTGCATCCCACTCGTGCGGCGCCACGGGTCGACCCGCTGCGCCGGCCCGGTGAAGTCGAGCAGGGCCTCGAACTCCTCACGCGCCCAGCCGTCCTTGCCCTGGCGGGCGAGGTCGACCCCCATCAGGTTGCGGACGTCGACCAGCACCTCGACGTCGAGCGCGGCGTAGCGCAGCCAGGGCTCCGGCAGCGGCCTGGTCGACCAGTCGACCGCCGAGTGCTCCTTGGCCAACGAGAGCCCGAGGTAGTGCTCCACGACCGCGGCGAGCCCGACCCGGGGGAGTCCCAGGAGCCGCCCCGCGAGCTCGGTGTCGAACAGCTGCTGCGGTCGCAGTCCCACCTCGGCGAGGCAGGCGAGGTCCTGGGTGGCCGCGTGGAGGATCCACTCGGCGCTGCCGATGGCGTCGTTGACCGGGGACAGGTCGGGGCAGGCGATCGGGTCGATCAGCCAGGTGCCCGAACCCTCACGGCGGAGCTGCACGAGGTAGGCGCGTTGCCCGTAGCGGTAGCCGCTCGCGCGCTCGGCATCGAGGGCCACCGGGCCCTCACCCGCGGCGATCGCCCGTGCGGCGTCCATCAGCGCCCGCTCCGACTCGACCACCGGAGGCACGCCGTCAACGGGCATGTCGAGGGGAGTCAGCGGCGAGGCTGGCTCCGGCTCGGGCTCCACCGCCTGGTCGGCGTCGGCGTCGATGTCGGTCACCGGGTCAACCTACCGGCCAGCGCGTCCCAGCACCCGCCTGTGCTCAGCACTCCACCCTCAACGACGTGGCCCGGGCAGGGCGATGACGCCCTCGGGCAGCGGCGGCAGGCCGGCAATGGTGCACAGCAGGTCGGACCAGGCCACGAGGTGCGCGCCGACGTTGCCGGCGACCGGGGTCCACGAGGCGCGGACCTCCATCTCGACGCTGGCCGGGCGGTCGGACAGCCCGGCGAAGCTCTCCGACACGACCCGCGTGACCGTGCCTGCCTCGGCGGTGTAGCCGAGGTGGTGGCTCTCCAGCGCGTCGGTCAGCCACGACCAGCCCACGGCGCCGAGCATCGGGTCGTTGGCGAGCTCCGGCTCGAGCTCGGCCCGGGCGAAGGTGACCGCACGCCAGGCTCCGTCCCACGGGTCCGGCACGGACGGGTCGTGCAGCAGGACGAAGCGCCCGGAGGCGAGCTCGTCCTCGTCGGCGGCGGCCCCCACCACCTCGGCGGTGAGGGCCACGGCATACGGCGCGATGCGCTGGGGAGCGGGCACTTCGGTGAGGCGGATCTCGGGGCGCAACCGCGCGCCCCGCAGGTCGCTCAGCGCCTGCGTGAACTCGGGGGATTGGTCGCCAGGGACCGTTCGGCTGCCCACCATCAGAGGGTATGCCGCGGGGTCAGATATCACAGGGAGGTTGCCGTCCGCGTCGTGTCGCGCCGACGGGTAGCGTGCGCGCATGCTCTCCCTGCTCGCGCTCGCATCCAGCGCGTGCTGGGGCACCTCCGACTTCTTCGCGGGGCTGTTCTCCCGCCGGAGGCCGGCCGTGGCCGTGGTGGGGTGGACCCAGTCGCTGGCCTTCCTCGTGCTGTGCGCGGTCGTCGCGGTGCGCTGGGACGACGTCACCTGGACCGGCTGGCCGCTGTGGTCGGTGGGCGCCGCGGTGTCCGGCGTGGCCGGGCTGCTCTGCTTCTACACCGCGCTCGCGACCGGCACCATCGGTGTCGTCGCACCCATCGCCGCGCTCGGGGTGGCCGTGCCCGTGCTGCTGGGCGTGGCCACCGGCGACGAGCCGTCCTCCTGGACCTGGGTCGGGATCCTCGTCGCCGTGGTCGGGGTGACGTTGGCCTCTGGCCCCGAGCTGAGCGGTGGGGTGTCCCCGCGGCCGGTCGTGCTGGCGGCGGTCGCGGCGGTCGGCTTCGGGATGGCTCTCTTCTGCATCGACCGAGGGGCCCGGTCCTCCACGCTGATGACCCTGTGGGGGATGCGCGGGGTGTCGTTCGTGGTCTTCGTGACCCTGGCCCTGGTCGTGCGCAGCCGCGGCGGCGTGGTCGTGCGGGAGGTGCCGGCCCTGCTGCTCATCGGCTGCGGCGACATGGGGGCGAACCTGCTCTTCGGCATCGCGTCGTCCCGGGGGCAGGTGAGCGTCGCCAGCGTCCTCGGCTCGCTCTACCCGGTGGTCACCATCCTCCTGGCCAGACTGCTCCTCAAGGAGAGGCTGCGGCGCATCCAGCAGGTGGGGGCGGTGCTCTCGCTCGCGGGCGCGGCGATCATCGCCTTCTGAGCCACCTAGAATCACCCGGTGACGTCCCCGGTGAACTCCCCCCACGACTCCGCCCTGGTCCGGGCCGCCCGCCGCGAGCCCGTGACCCACACCCCGGTGTGGTTCATGCGCCAGGCGGGCCGGTCCCTGCCGGAGTACCGCGCGGTGCGTGAGGGCATCGGCATGCTCGACTCGTGCCGACGGCCCGACCTCGTCACCGAGATCACCCTCCAGCCGGTGCGCCGCCACGGGGTCGACGCGGCCATCTTCTTCTCCGACATCGTGGTGCCGCTGGCGGCGGTCGGCGTCGACCTCGACATCGTCGCCGGCGTGGGCCCGGTGGTCGCCAAGCCGATCCGCAGCCGGGCGGACCTCGACCGGCTCCCCGAGCTCACTCCCGACCACGTCCCGTACATCACCGAGGCCGTCAGGCTGCTGACGGCCGAGCTGGGGTCGACGCCGCTCATCGGGTTCGCGGGCGCCCCCTTCACCCTGGCCAGCTACCTCGTCGAAGGCGGCCCCAGCAAGAACCACGAGCACACCAAGGCGCTGATGTACGGCGACCCCCGGCTCTGGCACGACCTGTGCGCCAGGCTGGCGCAGATCTCGGGGGCCTTCCTCGACGTCCAGGCTGCCGCGGGCGCTTCAGCCGTGCAGCTGTTCGACTCGTGGGTGGGGGCCCTGCCGCGCGCCGACTACGAGCGCTTCGTGGCACCGCACTCGACGGCAGCGCTCGCAGCGGTCTCCGGGCGCGGCATACCGACCATCCACTTCGGCGTCGGCACCGGTGAGCTCCTCGCCTCGATGGGCGCCGTCGGCGCCGACGTCGTGGGCGTCGACTACCGCGTCTCCCTCACCGACGCACTGGCCAGGCTCGATGGCAGGTATGCCGTGCAGGGCAACCTCGACCCCGCACTGCTGTTCGCGCCATGGGAGGCCCTGGAGGCCAAGGTCCGCTCGATCGTCGACGAGGGTCGCGCCGCACCGGGCCACATCTTCAACCTCGGTCACGGCGTGCTGCCGGACACCGACCCTGACGTGCTGACGCGGGTCGTCGAGCTGGTGCACGAGGTCGGTCAGCGCTGACGCACTCAGGCGCTGACCGACCTCGGCATGCCCCTGCCGGGCTTACTGCGGGAGGACAGCCGGCGGCGGGTTCACCGGACGCCGCCGACGCAGGTACCACCACACCGGAAGACCCAGCAGGGCGAACAGGACGAGAAACGGGAGCAGGGCGCCGACGACGGTGAGCAGCACGCTCAGTGATCCGGTGAAGGCGTCCCAGCCACCCTTCAGCCCGACGAGGAACCCGGCTTGGTCGGGCTCCTTCACGATCGCGCCAGGCTCGGTGGTGAGGCTGATCTGGACGGGGGAGCGGGCGACGCTGCCCTTGAGGGAGGCGAGCTGCGCCTCGAGCGCCTCGAGGTCCGACTGGCGACGGGTCAGCTCGGCCTCCAGGGCGACGATCTGGTTGAGGTCCTTGGCGTCCTCCAGGAAGGCCCGCACCCGCTCCACACTGACCCGCATGGTCTGCAGGCGTGAGGTGGTGTCGACGATCTGCCCACCGACGTTCTCGCTGGAGCTCGTCGAGCGGATGACGGTGCCGACCGCACCGAGCTCGGAGATGACCCGGTCGAGCTCGCTGGAGGGCACCGAGATGGTGATCTCGGCGTAGGTCGTGGCGGTGACCTTGGCCGTCTCGGCCAGCGGCACGTCACCCGCCGCGGTCCCGATGTTCTCCGACAGCACGATGCCCTGCGCGGTCGCCGTGGTGGCCCGCACCTTGGCCACGGCCTGACCGATGTTCTTGACCTGCAACGCGATCGAGGCGCGTCGTGCCAAGGAGTCCTGGCTGGCGGTGAGGTTCGCGGTGGTCACCGGGTCGGCGGTCGAACCGCTGGCGCCCGCCTTGGCAGGACTGTCCGGACTGCCTTCGGGGGAGGGAGCCACTCCACCCGAGGAGTCGGCGCCGCGCCCGGCCGACCCACTCGACGAGGCGACCGCGGCCGGCGACGAGGAGGAGTCGCCTCCTCCGCCGCCACAGGCGGCGAGGGCGACGGTGGCGAGGAGGACGGCGCCGAGGGCGGCGGTGGTGCGGTGCGGACGAATGCGGAACATGGCGACTCCCTGGTGAGTGGAGCTGAGCGGTGCAGCTGGGCGGTGCAACTGACGTGCGGTTGGTCGGGCAGCTGTGCGGATACCGGTGCGACTCGTGCCGTGGGGTCGACGTTCCCACCCGGTGGTGTCGAAAGCGTCACGATCTTGAAAGGGTGTGGGCATGGTCGGATCACGAATCCTCATCGTCGGAGGAGGCATCTCTGGGCTTGCCTGTGCTTGGGAGCTGTCGCATGCGCTTCCCGACGCGACCATCACCCTGCTCGATGCGGCCGACCGCCCAGGGGGCAAGCTGCGCCGGGAGCCGGTCGCTGGGGTGGCGCTCGACGTCGGAGCCGAGTCGATGCTCGCCCGGCGCCCCGAGGCACTCGACCTCATCACGGAGGTCGGGCTCGACCCCGACGTCGTCCACCCGGCGACGACCTCGGCCTCGATCTGGTCGCGCGGCAACCTCCACCCCCTGCCCAAGGGGACGCTGATGGGCATCCCGTCGCCGGCCTCGTCGGCGCTCGGCATCCTCACGCCCGAGGAGGTGGCCCGCGCTGAGGCAGAGGAGCCGTGGGCCGCGGGCGAGCTCGAGGACGTGTCGGTCGGTGACTACGTGGCGGCGCGGTGGGGTGACGCGGTCGTCGACCGGCTCGTCGAGCCACTGCTGGGCGGGGTGTATGCCGGTCAGGCCAGGCTGCTGTCGCTGCACGCCTGTCTGCCCCAGGTCTTCGACGCCGCTGCGCGCGGCGCTTCCCTGACCGCTGCGGCCAGTGCCGCAGCGAGCGCTGCTGCGAGTGCCGCGGCTCCGGTCGGGGTCGCCGACGCGGTGGAGCCCGCGCCGGTGTTCGCAGGGCTCGACGGCGGGGTGGGGCGGCTGGCCGAGGTGCTGACCGAGTCGTTGCGGGGACGTGGGGTCACCGTGCGCAGCGGGACGATCGTCCGCGAGCTGCACCGTGAGACGACCACCGCGGACGCGGACCCGAGCGGGCAGGGTGCCGCGTGGTCGGTCGTCGTGGGCCCGCAACCCAGACCCGAGCGACTGTTCGCCGATGCCGTGGTGCTCGCGACCCCCGCTGGACCGACGAGCAAGCTGCTCGCACCGCACCAGTCTGAGGCAGCGAGGGCGCTGCGCGAGATCGAGTACGCGTCGATGGCGATCATCACGCTCGCGGTCGGTGCCGACGGCCCCGAGACCCTTCCGCTCCCGGGCTCGGGGTTCCTCGTCCCTGCCGTCGAGGGGCGCACGATCAAGGCGAGCACGTTCTCGTCGACGAAGTGGCAGTGGACTGCCGACGCGGCGGGGGACCTGTCGTTCCTGCGGGCGTCGGTCGGCCGGTTCGGCGAGACGTCGGACCTCCAACGCCCCGACGACGAGCTGGTCGCCATCGCGGTGGCGGAGGTCAGCGAGGCCTTGGGACACCAGCTGCCCCGCATCGTCGACACGCACGTGCAGCGCTGGGGCGGCGCCCTGCCGCAGTACACCGTCGGGCACCTCGACCGCGTCGCGCGGATCCGGGCCGCCACCGAGACGGTGGCGGGGCTGGAGCTGGCCGGCGCGGCATACGGCGGCGTCGGCATCCCGGCCTGCATCGCGAGCGGACGCGCGGCGGCGCGGGCGGTGGCCACCCACCTGCGGACGCGCGCGGCGGCCGGGGGAGGATAGGGGCATGAGCGAGCCGCACCCCTCCAACCCCCACGCCGCCCGGATCCGCGAGATCAACGAGTCGATCCGCTACGCGATGTGGTCGGTCTTCTCGGTCAGCGCGCCCTTGCGCGACGACCGCGAGGTGATGGCCAAGGAGGTCGAGGAGCTCTTCGTCGCCCTGGAGGCCGACGGGGTGGTCACCCGGGGCGTCTACGACATCGGTGGGCTGCGCGCCGACTGTGACTTCATGGTGTGGTGGCACGCCGAGCGCATCGAGGACGTGCAGGGTGCCTACCGTGCGCTCCTGCGCACCGACTTCGGGCACCTGCTCGAGCCGACCTGGTCGGCCGCGGCGCTGCACCGGCCGGCGGAGTTCAACAAGAGCCACATCCCGGCGTTCCTCGCCGACGAGGCCCCCAAGGACTTCATCTGCGTCTACCCGTTCGTCCGGTCGTACGAGTGGTACCTGCTCCCCGACGCCGAGCGGCGCGACATGCTGCGCGAGCACGGTCAGCAGGCGCGTGACTTCCCCGACGTGCGGGCCAACACCATCGCGTCCTTCGCGCTGAACGACTACGAGTGGATCCTGGCCTTCGAGGCCGACGAGCTGCACCGGATCGTCGACCTGATGCGCGAGCTGCGGGCGTCGCGGGCGCGGATGCACGTGCGCGAGGAGCTGCCGTTCCACACCGGCCGACGCGTGGAGGTCGGCGAGCTGCTCGCCTCCCTGCGCTGACGCGGGTCGGCTGCTCGAGGTCCGACTCACCAACGGCTCGAGGTCCCTGCGGCTCTCAGGGCCCTCACAGGACCGTGGGGCAGGCTCCGGACCGTGCCTGCGTTCGCCCCGGCCGACCTGGTCACCCACTGGGTGGTGTCCCCCTTCGGAACGGCCTTGGCCGTGTTGCTCGGCGTGCCCTATGCCGCCGGGCTCCTGGCGCTGCACCGGTCAGGTGCACGAGTGCCCGTGCTCCGCCCGACGGTCTACTACGTCGTGGGCGTGGGGTCGTTGCTGCTGGCGACCGACGGTGGTCTCGCGGCCTCCCGAGGGACGTCGTTCGTGGCCGCAGCGGCGCAGTCGGCGGTCCTGGCGGCCGTGACGCCTGTGGGGATCGCGCTGGGCGACCCCTTGGGGCTGGCGCGCCGAGCGCTCGGCGCGGGAGCGACGCGTGGCCTCGACCGGGTGGTGGGCAGCCGGGTGGCGCGCGTCGTGTTCTTTCCCCTGGTCGCCTCGGTCGTCGCGACCGCGCTGCACCTGCTGCTCTTCACGACCCCGTGGCTGGCGGCGTCGGTCGCGAGCGCCTGGGTGCGCGAGCTGACGTATGCCGTGCTGCTGGTCAGCRGGTTGGTGTTCGTCCTTCCGCTGCTGGGCGAGGCGCTGGTGCCGGTCTGGTGCACCGACGGGGTGCGGGTCCTCATCGCCTTCGCCGACGGCCTGCTCGATGCGGTGCCGGGGGTCGTGGTGATGGCCTCACCCGGGCTGCTCGGTGCCCCGGTCGCGGCCTACCTGGCCGCGCAGGACCCGTTGTGGGAGCAGCGGCTGGGTGGGGGCGCGATGTTCGGGGTGGCCGAGGTCGTGGGGCTCCCGCTGCTGGCTGCGACCGTCCTGGCGTGGGTCCGGTCGGACGCCCGCGAGGCGGCCCTGGCCGACGCCCGACTCGACCGCGCGGAGCAGCTGCGTCAGGAGGCCACCGGGGACGGCGCGCCCGACGGTGGGCGGGACCGCCCCTGGTGGGAGACGGACCCGCGGTTCACCCGCCGGGCTCCATAGGTCGGACTCCCCGGGGTCGGCCCCAGGGAGGCGGGCCACCGGTGACCTCTGTCCGGGGACGCAGCGTCACTCCGTCGTGGGGCGCAGGGTCACTCCGTCCTGGGGCGCAGGGTCATCGAGATCGAGTTGATGCAGTAGCGCTGGTCGGTGGGGGTGCCGTAACCCTCGCCCTCGAAGACGTGCCCGAGGTGGCTGCCGCAGGTGGCGCAGCGGACCTCGACCCGCTTCATGCCCATCGAGACGTCCTCGATGTACTCCACCGAGTCACCCGCGAGCGGCGAGTAGAAGGACGGCCAGCCGCAGTGGCTGTCGAACTTGGTGTCCGAGGTGAACAGCTCCGCGCCACAGGCCCGGCAGGCGTACACACCCTCGGTCTTCGTGTCGGTGTACTCCCCGACAAAGGGACGCTCGGTGCCCGCCTGGCGGAGCACCTGGTACTCGGCCGGGCTGAGCTCGGCGCGCCACTCCTCGTCGGTCTTGGCCACGGCATACGTGCGGTCGGTCTGCTCCATGCTCACGCTGCGACTCCTTCGCGGGACGGTGACGGTGTTTCGTCTGAACCAGTTCACACCCATCACAACGCAATCGACCCCGATTCTGGTCCCACGCCTCCCACGGCCGTGACGCACGACACCCGGATAGGCTCGCGCCATGGCGGCCAAAGCAACCGAGCTGGAAGTCCCGGGGGGTCCTGAGGGGTCGCGGCTGGTCCGCATCTCGAGCCCTGACCGGCTGATCTGGCCCGACGACGGGATCACCAAGCTCGACCTCGCGCAGTACGCCGTAGATGCCTCGGAGGGCTTCATGCGCGCCCTGCGCAACCGCCCGGTGACCCTGCAGCGGTTCCCCGAGGGCATCACGGGGGAGGAGTTCTGGACCAAGAACCCGCCCAAGGGCATGCCCGACTTCATCACCCCCGTCATGTGCACCTACCCGTCCGGCCGCAAGCACCTCCAGGTGGTGGTCGACGAACCGGCCGCCGTCGTGTGGGCCATGCAGATGAACACCGTGACGTTCCACCCCTGGCCGGTCCGCACCAGCAACGTCGACAACCCCGACGAGCTGCGCATCGACCTCGACCCTCAGCCCGGACGCGACTTCAAGGACTCGGTCGAGGCGGCGCTGGTCCTGCGCGAGCTCCTGACCGAGCTCGGCCTCACCGGGTGGGCCAAGACCTCCGGCAACCGCGGGGTCCACGTGTTCGTCCGTGTCGCGCCGACCCACGAGTTCCTCGACGTGCGGCACGGGGTGATCGGGATCGCCCGCGAGCTCGAGCGACGCCTCCCCGACCTCGTCACGACCTCGTGGTGGAAGGAGGAGCGCGGCGAGCGCGTCTTCGTCGACTTCAACCAAGCCTGTCGTGACCGCACGATCGCGTCGGCCTACAGCCCGCGCCCGCTGCCCGGAGCGCCGGTGAGTATGCCGGTGAGCTGGGCTGACCTGCCCGGCGTCACCCCCAGCGACTTCACCGTGCGGACCGTGCCCGGCATCCTGGCGGCCGACGGCGACGCGTGGGCGGGGATGGACGAGGCCGTGGGTGACGTGGCCGCGGCGATCGCGTTGTGGGACAAGGACATCGAGGAGCGTGGTCTCGGCGAGCTCAACTTCCCGCCGGACTACCCGAAGATGCCGGGGGAGCCGCCCCGGGTGCAGCCCAGCAAGCGCCGCAAGGACAAGTCCGACGAGGACTACATGCCGCCGAAGGCCGAGCGGGACGCCGACCTGCGCACGGTCTGGGGTCCGGTCGTGCCCCCGGTGGCCCCGATGCTCGCCAAGCCGGTCAAGGGGATCCCCACAGGCGACTACCTGTTCGAGCCCAAGTGGGACGGCTTCCGGTCGATCATCTTCAGGTCCGGCGACCAGGTCGAGATCGGCAGCCGCAACGAGAAGCCGATGACCCGGTACTTCCCCGAGGTGGTGGAGGCCGTGCTGGCCAGCTTCCCGGAGAAGTGCGTGGTCGACGGCGAGATCGTCCTCATCGGGGGAACGGGCGACCGGCTGGACTTCGACGCGCTGCAGCAGCGGATCCACCCGGCGGCCAGCCGGGTCAAGAAGCTGGCTGCCGAGACCCCGGCGAGCTTCGTCGCCTTCGACCTGCTCGCCATCGGTGACGAAGACCTCACCGACCAGCCGTTCGCCCAGCGGCGGGCCCGCCTCGAGGAGGCGCTGGCCGATGCGCAGCCACCGATCCACCTGACCCGGGCCACCGACGACCCGGCGGTCGCACAGGAGTGGTTCGAGCAGTTCGAGGGCGCAGGGCTCGACGGGGTGATCGCCAAGCCGCTCGACATCGCCTACGTGCCGGACAAGCGGCTGATGCTCAAGATCAAGCACGAGCGCACCGCTGACTGCGTCGTGGCCGGCTACCGCACCCACAAGAGCGGGGACGACGCAATCGGCTCCCTGCTGCTGGGCCTGTACACCGAGGACGGGTCGCTGCAGAGCGTCGGCGTGATCGGGGCCTTCCCCATGGCGAGGCGCAAGGAGCTCTTCGAGGAGCTCCAGCTCCTCGTCACGGACTTCGAGCACCACCCGTGGGCGTGGGCCGCGCAGGAGATGGGGAGCCGTACGCCGACGAGCGGCGCCACCTCACGCTGGAACTCCGGCAAGGACCTGTCCTTCACGCCGCTGCGGCCCCAGCGCGTCGTGGAGGTGAGGTACGACCACATGGAGGGCCTGCGGTTCCGGCACACGGCGCAGTTCGTGCGCTGGCGCGACGACCGGACCCCGGAGTCGTGCACCTACGAGCAGCTCGAGGAACCGGTCAGCTTCGACCTCGCCGATGTCCTGGGCGACAAGGCCATCGCCCAGCACGTGACGGGGGAGGGGTAGTGCCGCCCGCGTCGACGCCCGCCCGCAAGGCGGCCGTCGCGGGCGCCGTCACGGCGGGCTCGCTCGTCGCGGCAGGAGCCCTGAGCACCGTGGGGGCGGCGACGTACTTCGCCCGTCGGGTGCTGACGCCCGACCGGCAGCGCCCGGACGACACCCAGATCCTCGCGGTCGACGCCGACTCGGTGACGCTGGGGGTCAACCCCGACACCCTCTCGCCCGGCCGGTACGGGCTGTGGCTCGACGGCGACCGTGGACACGCGCGAGTCGGTGAGGTGCTCGACCTCGACGAGGGGTCGGGTCGTGTGCGGCGTGAGCTGCTGGGGGTCGACTTCGGTCACCTGACGAGTGGCTTCGGACGGTGGAACCAGTACTACTTCGCCAGTCCTCCGGACCGGTCCCTGGGGCTGCGCAGTGAGTACGTCGACGTCGACACGGAGCTCGGCACCATGCCTGCGTGGGTCGTGCCCGCTCCCGCTCGGTCGGAGCGGTGGGCGATCCTCGTCCACGGTCGTGGCGCTCGACGCCAGGAAGGCCTGCGCGCGGTGCGCCCGCTGCACGAGGCCGGCATCAACGTCATCATCCCCAGCTACCGCAACGACCTCGGCGCCCGCAGCGGCCCCGACGGTCGCTACAACCTCGGCCTGTCGGAATGGCGCGACATCGAGGATGCTGGGTTGCTGGCCGTGCACCGGGGTGCGCGGGAGCTGGTCCTGGTGGGGTGGTCGATGGGTGGAGCGATCGTGCTGCAGACCCTGGCCCGGTCGTGGCTCGCCGACCACGTCACCCATGTCGTCCTCGATGCCCCTGTCATCGACTGGGGAGACGTGATCGCGCACCATGCCCGGGCCAACGGCATACCGGCTCCGATCGGTGGCCTCAGCCGCGCGCTGATGGGGCGTCGCTCCGCGCGCCGGCTCGTGGGCGTGCACGACCCGGTGGACGTGGCGAAGACCAACTGGGTGTCTCGCGCGGGCGAGCTGCAGCACCGCATCCTGCTGATCCACTCGGTGGACGACGAGTTCGTGCCGGTCGGGCCGTCACTGGCCCTGGCCGGCGCACGCCCCGACCTGGTGACCATGGAGCGGTGGGACCGCGCTCGGCACACCAAGGAGTGGAACGTCGACCCCGAGCGGTGGGAGCGCTCGGTGGCGGAGTACGTCAGCACCTGACCCATCCGGGCCGCACGGGTCTGCTCAGCGGTTGACGAACCAGCGGCCGAGGATGGTGCCGTCTTCCTCGAGCAGCAACGTCGGGGAGGCCGGCAGGTTGAGGTGGGGACCACGCGCGATGGTGGGGTGCTCCCCGCCGACGAGGATCGGCGACCAGGTGAGGTCGAGCTCGTCGACGACTCCCGCCGCGAGCATGCTGTTCAGCAGGCTCGGGCCACCCTCGCACAGGATCTGGCGAAAACCCTTGTCCTCCAACATGTTCCGCATCTTGACGAAGTCGACGGAGTCCTTGCCACAGGTCAGGACGAACTCCTCGCCGAGGAGCTCTCGCGACGAGTCCAGCGCGGCGGGGTCGGCGCCCTCGCGGGTGATCAGGTAGACCGAGCCGAAGGGCCCGTCGAGCACGCTCGGCGGCACCTGGCCATGGTGGCTGACCACCATCAGCACGGGCGCACGGGGGTCCTCAGCCCGCAGCGACGGGTAGCCCTCCGAGCGCACCGTGCCCGCACCGACCACGACGACGTCGGTCAGTCGGCGGAGCAGGTCGAAGACGACGTGGTCGGCCGCGGTGTTGATGCTCCCCGAGCGGTCGTCGGCTCCGTTCGCGGCGCCGTCGAGGCTGGCCACGAAGTTGGCGCGGAGCCACCGGCGAGCCGGCGCGACGTAGAGGTCCGCGAGGGTGGTGGCATCGACGTTCTGGCCGGGGGCATGGGTGCTGGACGAGTCGAGCAGCAGGCGCATGTCGACCAGTGTTGCATTTATCACCTGCGTCCTCTCACTAGGCTGCGCTCGTGCCTGGCTCGCTCGTGGACCGATTCCCGCAGCTCGACCGTGGCCGGCTGGTGCGTGAGCTCGTGCCGCCGCCCCACTTCGCCGCCGAGCGCTTCACGACCTACCGTCCCGATCCCGCCGAACCGTCCCAGGCCGCTGCGGTCACCCGGCTGGAGCGGTATGCCGCGGGGCTGGGCCAGCGCGCCGGTGCCGGGTGGTTCGGGCGCCGGAAGCCAGCGGCGGACGATGGGCGCGGCATCTACCTCGACGGTGGGTTCGGGGTGGGCAAGACCCACCTGCTCGCGTCGCTGTGGCACGAGGCCAACGGCGAGAAGGCGTTCGGGACGTTCGTGGAGTACACCAACCTGGTGGGCGCCCTGGGCTTCCAGCCCACGGTCGAGGCCCTCAGCGGGCACCAGCTGGTGTGCATCGACGAGTTCGAGCTCGACGACCCCGGCGACACCGTGTTGATGGCCACGCTCCTGTCCCGGTTGGCCGGTGCGGGGGTCTCACTGGCCGCCACCTCGAACACGCTCCCGGACGCCCTCGGCCAGGGCCGGTTCGCCGCCGAGGACTTCCTGCGCGAGATCCAGGCACTCTCGGCCCGCTTCGAGGTGCTCACCGTGGACGGCCCGGACTACCGCCACCGCGAGAGACTGGAGAGCCCGCCGCCGTCCACCGAGGACGAGGTGCGTGCCGGCGTCGACCGCGAGGGTGGGGTGCTCGACCACTTCGTCGACGTGACCAGGCACCTCGCCCAGGTGCACCCCAGCCGTTACCGCGCGCTGCTCGACGGGGTCACCGCCGTCGGGTGGACGCACGTCCGCGCGGTGACCGACCAGGCGGTGGCGCTCAGGCTCGTCGTGCTGGCTGACCGCCTCTACGACGAGGACATCCCGGTCTACGCGAGCGGACTGCCGCTGGCTGAGCTGTTCTCCGCCGAGATGCTGGCCGGCGGCTACCGCAAGAAGTACTACCGGGCGATCTCGCGGCTCACTGCCCTCGCGCGGCATGACCTGCACTGACAGGATGCACGGATGGGCAAAGGTGCAGGCAAGGGCAAGGGCAAGAAGGATTCCACCTCCAAGGGCGACAAGACCAAGAAGTCGAAGGTCGCAGGGCTGGATGCGACGAAGGCGTCGGACAAGGGGGTTCCCGCACCCTCCAGCTTCGCCGACGCGCTGAGGGTGGGTGAGGGGTTCATCCTCGCCGACTGCGACCCCCGCTCGACACCGGGGTTCGACGGTGACAAGGCCGCCGGCGAGGAGGCCCTGGCCGCCCGTGCGGGACAGATCAGCCAGTTCCAGGAGCGCCTGTATGCCGAGTCCAAGGGTGAGGTGAAGCGTTCCCTCCTCCTCGTGGTGCAGGGCATGGACACCTCGGGCAAGGGCGGCATCATGCGTCACGTGGTGGGCCAGATGGATCCGCAGGGCGTCAAGTACACCTCGTTCAAGGCGCCCTCGCGGGAGGAGCGGGCGCACCCGTTCCTCTGGCGCATCCGCAACGCGCTGCCGGCTCCCGGCCAGGTCGGCGTCTTCGACCGGTCGCACTACGAGGACGTCCTCATCGTCCGCGTCCACGAGCTGGTGCCGCGCGCGACGTGGTCGCGGCGCTACTCGCAGATCAACGACTTCGAGGCGAAGGCAGTGGCTGACGGCACGACCATCGTCAAGGTCATGCTCAACATCTCGTCCGACGAGCAGAAGGCGCGACTGACCGAGCGGCTCGAGCGCGAGGACAAGCACTGGAAGTACAACCCCGGTGACGTGGACGAGCGGATGCGCTGGCCGGAGTACCAGGCTGCCTACCAGGCGGTGTTCGAGAAGACCTCCACCGAGGCGGCTCCGTGGTACGTCGTGCCGGCTGACCGCAAGTGGTACGCCCGGCTGGCCGTCCAGAACCTTGTCCTCGAGCACCTCGAGCGGATGGACCCCCAGTGGCCGCCGGCGGACTTCGACGTGCCGGCCGAGCAGGAGCGACTCGCCAAGTCGTGACCCCGGCGCGATGACTTTGGCGGGCTCGGCCGGTCCGTACCTGTGTTGATGCACGACCCACACGGAAGGAAGCAGCGATGCTCAGCGAGTCCAAGGCCTTCAGCGGATTCTCGGTGCCCGACACCGAGGCGGCCCGCGCGTTCTACACCGACCAGCTCGGCCTCGAGGTGACCGAGGACCACGGCATCCTGCAGATCCAGCTCGGTGGCGGGCACCACGCCATCGCCTACCCCAAGCCGAACCACGAGCCGGCCGGCTTCACGATCCTGAACTTCCCGGTCCCCGACATCGAGGCGACCGTCGACGAGCTGACTTCTCGGGGCGTGGTGTTCGAGAAGTACGAGGGCACCCAGATGGAGACCGACGCGAAGGGGATCTTCCGCAAGGGCGGCCCGCTCATCGCGTGGTTCACCGACCCGGCAGGCAACGTCATGGCGGTGATCGAGGACGCCGGCTGACGAGCGCTACCCGCTGAAGGCCCGGTCGATGATCGCCCGGGCATGGGTCGCCGACAGGCCGGCGTCGAGGGTCCCGAACGTCACGCCGTGCTGGCCGCCGAGCCGGCTCGCGACGAACGCGTCGGTCACCTCGGTGGGGGCGTGCCGCGCGAGCAGGGCAGCCTGCAGGGTCACCGCGAGGTGCTCCACGACCTGGCGGGCGCCGGCGCCGGCCCCCGGCTCCGCGGCATACCGCACGACGTCGTCGACGCGCGCGATGGCGTCGTCGAGGACGGCGCTGTGCCCGTGGGCGAGCGCGAGCTCCTTGCGGAACGCCTCCACCGACACGGGCTCACGCGTGATGGCGCGCAGGACATCGAGGGCGTTGACGTTGCCCGAGCCCTCCCAGATCGAGTTCAGGGGGGCCTCGCGGTAGAGGCGGGCCAGGCCGTTCTCCTCGACGTACCCGTTGCCCCCCAGGCACTCCAGGGCCTCGGCGACCATGGGCGAGGTGCGCTTGCAGACCCAGTACTTGCCCACGGCCACGCCGAGCCGCGACAGGGCGGTGTCGCCCTCGTCGACGGCGTGCGCCAGGCGCAGCGCGAGGGTCGTGGCGGCCTCGACCTCGAGCGCGAGGTCGGCCAGGACGTTCTGCATCAAGGGCTGGTCGACGAGCAGCGCACCGAAGGCCGAACGGTGACGGGCGTGGTGGATCGCCCGCACCAGGGCCGCGCGCATGGTGGAGGCCGACCCGAGGATGCAGTCGAGCCGGGTGGCCGCGACCATGTCGAGGATCGTGCGGATGCCACGCCCGTCGTCGCCGACCCGCACTCCCCAGGTGCCGTCGAGCTCGACCTCCGACGAGGCGTTGGACCGGTTGCCCAGCTTGTCCTTGAGTCGTTGCAGCGCAAAGGGATTGCGGGTCCCGTCGTCAAGGGCGCGGGGGACGAGGAAGCAGCCCACGCCGGCCTCGGTCTGGGCGAGCACGAGGAACCCGTCGCTCATCGGTGCCGAGCAGAACCACTTGTGACCGGTCAACCGGTAGGTCTCACCGCCCGCGACCGGACCGCCTGGCGTGGGGACCGCGCGGGTGGTGTTGGCGCGGACGTCGGAGCCGCCCTGCTTCTCCGTCATCCCCATGCCCACCAGTGCGCCGCGCTTCTGGTCGAGCGGCCGGAGACCGAAGTCGTAGGTGCGGGAGGCGAGCTGGGGAAGCCAGCGCTGGGCGAGGGCGGGGTTGGCCGCGAGCGCCGGCGCGGCGGCATACGTCATGGAGATGGGGCACAGGTGCCCCTGCTCGTTCTCGGACCACGCGATGAACCCCGCAGCCCGGCGCACGTGGGCGCCGCTGCCGGACGGCTGGGTCCACGGCTCCGCGGTGAGCCCGGCGCCCACGGCGACGGTCATCAGCTCGTGCCAGGCGGGGTGGAAGTCCACCTCGTCGAGGCGTTCGCCGGTGGGGGAGTGGGTGCGCAGGACCGGTTCGTTCTCGTTGGCCTGCACGGCCCATTGGCGGGCCTGTGCGCTGCCCGCGCGGGCGCCCAGGGCGCAGACCTCGTCGTATGCCGCCGGGCCGGCCCAGCGTCGCAACCCCTCCTCGAGGGCGGGCTGGGACGTCACGGTGTTGACGTCGGGCAGTGGGGGTACCTGGTTGGTCACGGCGTGGGTGGGCACGGGGGCACACTATGCCGGGATACCGTGACGGGGTGACTCCCAAGGCCCGGGTACGACGCGCGCTGCTCCGCGTGCCCGGAGCCATGCCCGTGGCGAGGCTCACGGTGGAGACGATCAGGGTCTGCCTGCGCTATCGAGTGACCGGTCTCGCCTCGGAGGCAGGGTTCTTCATGCTGCTGTCGCTGCCGCCCCTCGTGCTGGGGCTGTTCGGTGGCGTGGGCTACGTCGGCGGGTGGCTCGGCAACAACATCGTCGAGGACCTCATCAAGGGGATCCAGAACTTCTCGTCGGAGTTCCTCGTGGCGAACGTCGTCGACCAGATCATCCTGCCGACTGCGAACGACGTGTTGAAGAACGGCCGCGGCGACCTCATCTCGCTCGGCTTCGTGCTGTCGATCTGGTCGGGGTCGCGCGCCCTCAACGTCTTCGTCGACACCATCTCGATCATGTACGGCCAGTCGGGGGAGCGCGGGATCGTCCGCACCCGCGCCCTGTCCCTGACGCTCTACTTCCTGTCGCTGCTCGTCGGCATCGTCGTGATCCCGCTGGTCGTGATCGGACCGTCGTGGCTCGGCGACCTGCTGCCTGCGGAGGTGCACTTCCTCACCTACCTCTACTGGCCGGTGGTGAGTGTGCTGGCCGTGGCGAGCATCGCGACGCTGTTCCACATCTCCACCCCCAGGCGTTCGCCCTGGCTGCGCGACGTGCCGGGCGCCGTCCTGACACTGGTGATCTGGGTGCTCGCGTCGTTCATCCTGCGGGGCACCCTCACCGCGTCCGTGAGCGGGGGCACGTCGATCTACGGCCCGCTCTCGACGCCGATCGTGCTGCTGATCTTTCTCTACGCGCTGGCCATCGCGGTGCTCATCGGTGCGGCCCTGAACGCGGCCATCCGCACCATGTGGCCGGTCGAGGACCGGCTCTCCCTGCGGGCCAAGGGCGTCGAGTGGGTCAAGAGCTGGGTGAAGCGCCGCAAGGCCGTAGGGGGGCCTCTGAACGGTCCTGAGTCCTCCGACCGCACCGGCTCCCCGGGTGCGGACGAGGCCGACGAGGAGCTCTCGTCGTCGGTCCAGGCTCTGCGCGACGAGGCCCGAAAGCCGCTGACCCCCATGCCGCGGACGCCCGGAACCGACACGGACGACACCCAATTTGGAGACGACGCCGATGATCGGATAATGTCTGCACGCACGCGCAGCGGGTGAAACACCCCGTTCAACACCAATAGCGCGTGTATGCGGATGTAGCTCAGTTGGTAGAGCGCAACCTTGCCAAGGTTGAGGTCGCCGGTTCGAGCCCGGTCATCCGCTCGGAGGGTTTGACCGCCTTCACGGTGGAGTGGCCGAGAGGCGAGGCAGCGGCCTGCAAAGCCGCGTACACGGGTTCAAATCCCGTCTCCACCTCGACACGTACGAACCCGAAAAGCACCACCCCGGGCGATTGGCGCAGTGGTAGCGCGCTTCCTTGACACGGAAGAGGTCACTGGTTCAAACCCAGTATCGCCCACCATCGATGTATGGCCCCTGACCTGCGGAAACGCAGATCAGGGGCTTCGTCGTTGGGTCGTGTCCGGGACGCCTGCGTGACTAGCTGCGTGACCAAGGAGTCGCGCTTCGACCCGGGTGTCGCTCCCTGCACGTCCCGTGACGTGCGTGGACGTCCGAAGCAGGGCCAGTCACTTCCCATTCAGGGAAGAAGTCACCTGTTGGGCGCGGTGACACCGGATCCCGAGTGGCGGCTGGAGGCGTGCACCGATGGCTCCGATCTTCCGATGTCGTGAACCGCTGAGCGAGCGCGATGCGACAGTATGGATATGGGCGGTGAGACGCTTGGTGACCGGTCCGACGAGGAGCTCCTCGCCGCGGTTGCCGACGGATGTGAGCCCGCCCTTCGGGTCCTCTATGAACGGCATGCGCCATGGCTTATGGCGCGCCTTTCCCGTCGCTTCGGTGACCCAGGTGTTGTTGACGAGGTCGTCCAGGACACATTTCTTGCTGTGTGGCGTGGTGCGGGGGGTTTCGCGGGACGAGGTGAGGTGCCCGCGTGGATCTGGGGGATCGGCATCCGGCGACTCGTCGACCACCTCCGGCGCCGCAACAGGCGGTTCGTCTTGCAGGGGGCCGCTCAAGTTGAGCCGTCCGCTGAGGACCTGGTCCTGCTGGGCATCGAGCACGGTGACCTCAGCGGAGCGCTGGAACGGATGTCTCCCGAGTTGCGGGCCGTCTTACAGGCCACCGCGCTCGACGGTCTGACCACGAGGGAGGCTGGCCGGTTGCTCGGTATACCGCAAGGGACGGTGAAGACGAGGCTGATGCGGGCTCGTCGAGAACTCAGGGAGGCGTTGGCATGACGACCCATCTCGACGGGGAACTCTTGCGCCGGTATGCGGCGGGGCGGCTCGGTGGCAGCTGGGCATACTCCGCGGAGGCCCATCTCGTCGCGTGTGGGCAGTGTCGTCTGGGCTTGGCCACTGAGGTCGACCCGGACCGGCTCCGAAGCGTCTGGGCCGGTGTCAGTCAGCTGGTCAGCGACGCCCGCGTGCCCCGGACTGAGCGCTTGCTCACCCGATGCGGCGTGGACGCACAGGTGGCGCGGCTCGCCGCTGCGACAGCGTCCGGTCATGCGGGATGGCTCGCGGCCGTGCTCACCACGCTCATCGGTGCGATGGCTGCGTCACAAGTCCTTGCATACGGACACCTGACCTTCGTGCTGCTCGCCCCGACGGTCCCGGTTCTGGGCGTGGCCCTGTGCTACGGACGGGGCGGGGATCCCGCGTGGGAGGTCGCGCAGGCAACTCCCTTCGGCGGACTGCCGCTGCTGCTGGTGCGCGCCGCCACGGTGCTCTCGGTCTCCACCGGTGTTGGCGCCGCGCTCTCCCTCGCCTTCGAGCCAGGGCTGCTTGCGGTCGGCTGGCTGCTCCCCTCCCTGGCCCTGACGGCACTGACCTTGGCCCTGTCCACCTCCAGGGCGGCGTTGCCCCTGGTCTCGAGCGCGGTCTGCATCGCCTGGGTTGCAGCGGTTGCCTGGTCGGGCTGGATCACGGCCGACCCCGGCGTGGCGTTCGGCGCCGTCGGCCAGCTCCTCTCGGGCTCCGTCCTCATCGCGGGAAGCGTCGTCCTGATGGCCCGGCGCGACTCCGTCGACGGCCGCGGAGGTGTCTGGTGAGCACCACGCTCCAGCTGGGTTGCGTGGCCAAGAGCTACGGTCGGACCCGGGCTGTGCGAGACGTGACGCTCTGCGTGGAGCCGTCGGTCACGGCCCTGCTCGGCCCCAACGGGGCAGGGAAGACGACCATCATGCGGATGGCGGCGACGATCCTTGCCCCTGACTCCGGACAGGTGAGGATCCTCGGCCGGGACCCCCGCAAGACCACTGACCGTGTGGAGATCCGTCGCCGCCTCGGCTACCTCCCACAGGAGCCGGGCTTCTATCGGCACTTCACGGCCTTCGACTTCGTCGACTACGTGGCCGTACTCAAGGACCTCACCGACCGCCACGCCCGCCATGAGGAGGTGAGCCGCGTCCTCGGACTCGTCGGCCTCGACGACGTCGCACACCACCGGGTCAAGGCACTGTCGGGAGGCATGCGGCGCCGACTTGCCCTGGCCCAGGCCCTGCTCGGCGGCCCCGAGCTGCTCGTCCTCGACGAACCGACTGCCGGTCTGGACCCGGAGCAGCGGCTTCGCTTCCGAGAGGTCGTCTCGACCTTGGCGAACCGGCCGACGATCCTGCTGTCGACGCACCAGACCGACGACGTCGCAGCATTGTGCCAACGTGTCGTCGTCCTGCTCGACGGCGCTGTCCGCTTCGACGGCGCGCCCGCCCAGCTCGCCGCACAGGCCGACGGACGTGTCTGGGTCGATGAAGACCAGAACCCAGCCGCGGTCCTGTCCTGGCGGACCGCCGACGGGATCTACCGCCACATAGGAGATCCGCCGGCGGGATCACAGACCACCAGCCCCACGGTCGACGACGCCTACCTCCTCATGGCGGGCGCCCACGTCGGCAGGGGCGTCCCATGAGCCGGGCCGTGCCGTTGGTCCGAGAACTTGCCCGGATCGAGGGCCGACGTCTGGTCATCCACCCGGCATCGTTGGCCGGCTTCGGCATCGCCGCCCTCGGCTGCGCCATCGTCGCCGACGGCTCGCGATCGGACACCCGAGGCCTGACAGACCACGGATGGGTGATCTACTCCGCCTTCGCCCTGCTGGCGGACCTGGTGATGGTTGCCGCCAACCGAATCGCAACGAGGGACCGCAGGTACGGCCTCACCGAGCAGCACGACGCGGTGCCGACCACCCCGACCCGCCGTGACGCAGGAGTGCTCGTGGGGCTCGTCGCGCCGCTTGGCGTCACACTCGTGTCCCTGTCACTGGTGATCGCCTATGCCTCCTCTCGCGCACCTGTGCCCGGCACAGAAGTCGCCGTACTGCTTTCCGTCCTGCCACTGATGCTCACGCTCGGAGCGTTGGGGGTCGCCGTCGCCCGGTGGGCGCCCAGCCCATTCGTGGCGCCGGCGCTTGCCCTCGGCCTGTACTTCTGGGTGCCATCCGATCCCCAGACGCCCTGGCAGGCCCTGATGCCGCTCAACCCGGGCGACGATGCTCGGACCGTCGGCTGGCACGCCGTGTACCTGCTCGGACTTGCGGTTCTCTTCGCGGCTCTTGCCGGTGCCAGGTCCCACCCACGCGTCGGAGCAGTGGTCGGGGCACTGATCGGAGCGGCCGTCACCAGCGCCGCCGCCGTGGTGCTGGTCGCATGAGGACGACGCTGGCCGATTCGGCGGCTGCTGCCGAGTGGCGGCACACGGCCAGGGCCGTCCGCTGGGGCCCGATGGGGGGTGCAGTCGCGGCGAGCAGCGTGCTGATCACGGCGCTCGGCCGCGGCGCCTCGACCCTGCCGTTGCAGATGACGGCCTTCCTCCTCGGGGCGGCCGCTGCCTTCGCCGTCGACGATCCAGCCGGCGAAAGTCTGGCGGTGTCCCCGCGCAGCCTCTGGTCCAGACGAGTCGTCCGGCTGGCTGTCGTCGTGCCCGTCACCGGGATCATGTGGTTCCTCGCACTGCTCGCCGACCCACCGGAAAGCGTGGGTGATGGCCTCGCGTTAACGGCGACCTCGGCGGGCTTCCTAGGGCTCGGACTCGGCGCCGCCGCCGCCGGGTGCCGAGTAGCCGGGTGGACTCTAGGCGGGACTATTGCCGGCCCGTCGCTCGTCGTGACCGTCATCCTGTCCTCGACCTTGCCACCAGCGTGGCGACCCCTCCCCACGGGTGACGTCCCCGGCGGCTTTCCGGTGATCTGCGCACGCTGGGCCGTCGCGGCGCTCATCGGGCTCGTGGCGCTCCGGCTCGCCTCCGCCGATCGAGGCGTGGCTCAAGAAGGGACTGCCCTGCTCGTAATAGCCATGCCCACCTCGCGTTCCTCCGTTGTTGCGACGAAGCGAGGTGTTGGGTGTGGCGAGGGTGTTCATCGGGGTCGACCCCCACAAGCTGTCGGCGACCATCGAGGTCGTCGATGACCGTGAGACTTGCCCGGCGTCGGCCCAGTCGTAGCAGCCCGGATCCTGGCCGACGTCGGTGACATCGCCCGATTCGCGGACCGGAACCGTTTCGCGTCCTGGACCGGCACCGCACCGCTGGACGCCTCTTCCGGTGAGCAGATCCGTCACCGCCTCTCAAGCGCCGGCAACCGCAAGGTCAACCACATGCTGCACATCGCCGCGGCCAGCCAGATCCGGCTCGACACACCCGGCCGGGCCTATTGCCGACGCAAGCGCGCCGCGGGCAAGACGCCGATGGAAGCCATGCCCTGCCTGAAGCGACGAATCTCCGACGCCGTGTACCGCCAGCTGGTCGCCGACGCCCGCCGCGCCGCCCAGCCAGCACGAGCGATGGCACTTGAGGCGGGCACGGGAGGGCACTGCGTGGCGTCACTTCAATCCAGCGCGGTCGACCTGCCCCCGCACATCGACACTTCGGATCAGCCACTTCCCGGACCCGCAACACCGACGCTACGCCGCACCGACCCAGGCTGGAAGACCACAACGCGAAGGTCCCTCAGACACGCCCGTTGACAACAGAAGGGAGCCGGAATGACACGCCGACGCGAATGCCTAGGGTTACGGCTTAGGTCCCCGTGCGAGTTGTCGGGCGATCGAGCCCATGATCAAGATCTCGTTCCGCGGGCCTGAGCGTCGACCCGGTGGAGGAACGCTGCCAGTCCCGCGAAGTACGTTTCAGCATCGTCCACGAAGCACATGTGGCTGCCGTCGGGGCAGTGGTGGTAGGTCCCGTTGGGGAACTGGGAGGCCATCCACTCGAGGTGGTGGGCGTCCATGGTGTCGTGCTCAGCTCCAATCACCAGGGTCGGCACCTTGACCCGGGGCAGCTCGCCAGTACGGTCCCATTGGGCGAGCTTGCCGCTCGCTCCGAGCTCGCTCGGTCCCTGCATCAGCGCATACACCGGCTGGTTGAGGTGAGCGAACGAGCGCATCAGCGGTTCGGGCCACGCGTCGAGCGGCAACCGACAGATGTAGTGGACGTAGAAATGCTCCATCAGGAGCGCCTCATAGGCGGGATCATCAGTCTGGCCAGTCGATTCAAGATGCTTGATCCCCCTCAACGCATCCTGGTCCATCGCCGGCATTAGAACTCGTTCGGCGTACGTGTTGTAAGCCGGGGTGCTGGCCATCATGTTGGAGATGATCAAACCCTTCAGCTGCTCCTGGTGGGCCAACGCGTACTCGAGCGCCAACAGCCCGCCCCAGGAATGGCCGTAAAGGAAGAAGTTGTCGGGGCCCAGCTCAAGTGCGGCTCGGACCTGTTCGACCTCCTCGACGAAGCGCTCCACCTCCCACAACGAGGAGTCGTCGGGCTGGTCGCTGTAGTGCGAGCCGAGCTGGTCGTAGTAGTAGTACTCGACGCCCGCGTGGGGCATCCAGCCATCGAACGACTCCAAGTACTCGTGGGTTGCGCCTGGCCCGCCGTGCAGGAGCAGCACTTTGATGTGCGGATTCTTGCCGACCCGTTTGGTCCACACCCGGAAGTCCCCGGCCGATGTCCGAACAGGAATCATTCGCACGCCGCCAGCGATGCGATCCGCGAGTCCGCTGTAGTCGAGGTAACCCCCCACGCCGATCACTCTCCCACGCGATCACCATGTGTGCTCGCCCTTGAGTACTTGCCGGAGCCGTCGTTTGAATCACTCATGGTTGCTGGGCTAATGCAGCTGGACGACTCCGGTTGTCGTTCCACCACCGACACCAGCGTCCGCATTCGTCGCTCCGGTGGTGAAGCCGTGCCCCGTGGCTCCTGCGTAGACGCCGGTGCCGCCCAGGATCTCCACGGGCCCGGAGTCGGTGAACCCGGTGTCGTTGAACGTGAGGTTCAGGTGCTTGAACTCCTGAAAGGTGCCGCTTCCGTCGGCGCAGGTGTACGTGCTCATGATCAGCACTACGGCGATGCCGGACCGAGCGTGCGCGGACTGAGCTATGGCTGCCACCTTCACGTCGTCGACGAACGTGCCCGAGGAGCAGAGGGGCCCGGTGGTGGCGAACGTGAAAATGCCAGTGTTGTTGTCGACGTGGTCGGTCATCGTGAACCGTTGGAGAGCTGCGGCGCTGGCCGGTCCCGCGAGCCCCATAGTGGTCAGGACGGTCACGGCGGCCACGATGGCTCGGACGGTCATCTTGCGGGGTGATGGTGTGGTCGTGCGGAACATGGCGTTCCTCCTCCTTCTTGAAGTGGCCCCGGTAGGGCCAGTCTTGGCTGGGAGTTGGCTCACTCCTCGAGCAGGATGTGGTTGAAGCGTTTGGAGCCTGACCCGGTTTCCCCGGAGGGCGTGCGTCGGTGTTGTCTTCGCCAGGTGGTGTGGTGCTAATCGGCTAACGGGGGTGCGGTCGCGAAAGCCCCTGTCGCGACCGCACCCCCTCCCCGCACCCCGGCGGCCACCAGTACCGCCAAGGAGGTGAGGCATCCGCGGTGCCCGCGGGCTGACGGCCAGGTGGTGTCGGCTGCGGGCTGCGCAGCCGCCTCCGGAGCAGAGAAACCTGCATCGGGAGCGGAGCGGCGCTCGCGGGCATCGGTGTCAGGCATCGGGGTCACCGCAACGGGTCGTGCTCGAGCTGCCTCGCCTGCGCAGCAGAGGGCGGGGTCGGGGTGGCGGGGCTGCAGGTGGTGATGTCGGGCAGGGTGCGCGGTGCAAGGGCGCCGGCTCCGGAGAGGTTGCCTTCGCCGGTGTCGCAGCGGACGATCTGGGCACCGATGCGACCGACGGCCGGGACGGTCGCCGACACGCTGGTAGGGCTTGTGTCGATGCCTGAGTCGGGGCGGGCGGATGCGACCCCCGCCGCCGTGCATGTCAGGACGAGACCGGTGATGCCGGCGGCTGCGGCGAGGGCCAGTCGGCCGCGGGGGCGGCGGGTAGCGCCAGCGATGGTCGCTTTGCGGATGGCTGTCGCGGTGTTCATGTGGGGCCTCCTTGTGAGTGGGGCGCCGGGGCGGCGCGGCGGTCGATGACCCCAGTGCCCCGCGGCGGGGTATCGGTTCGGGTTCGCGGCGGTATCACCGCGGTATCAGCGGGCGTTCACCTGCGACCACCTACGTTTGATGAGGGAGGACCCCGAGGTGGCGCGGGCTGATAGTGGGGGCCATGGACATTGCTGTCCTGGGTCCTCTTTTGGTGAACGGCGAGCCGGCTGGGCTGGCACACCGCGACAGGGTGGTACTCGCCGCCCTGGCGACGCACGCAGGCCAGCCTCTGAGCAGGGACGCGTTGGCGGACGCACTATGGGGTGAGGAGGTGCCCGAGTCCGCCCCGAAGGTCGTGCAGGGGTGCGTGCTGCGACTGCGCAGGACTCTCGGGCCGGCCGCCATCGAGACGACCGAGTCCGGGTACGTCCTGCGACTGCACGCCGACGCCTTGGACAGTGCCAGGTTCGAACGACTGGTCTCCCAAGCGCGCGACCGCCTCGGCGACGGCGAGCCGGACCGAGCCGCGTACCTGGTCGACCAGGCGCTGGCGCTGTGGCGTGGGGACCCGCTGGCCGACCTGGAGGAGTGGCAACCGGGACGACTGCAGGGGGAACGGCTGACCGAGCTCCGCCTGGACGCGCAGGACATCCAGACGCACGCCGCGTTGGAGCTGGGCCGGCACCGCGAGGTCCTGGGCGAGGCACTGTTGCGGGCGGAACAGGCGCCGTTGCGGGAGCGACGGTGGGAGCTGGCCGTTCTCGCGCAGTACCGCTGCGGCCGGCAGGGTGACGCCCTCCGGACGTTACGGCGGGCCAAGGTCGTCCTGGCCACCGAGCTCGGACTCGACCCGGGACCGGACCTCGCCGAGCTTGAACGGGCAGTCCTCAACCAGGACCCGGCCCTGATCACTGCCCCGGCCGCCGCCGACCCCAGCTCCCAGTGCCCCTACCCCGGTCTGTTGGCGTTCGGTGTCGAGGACGAGGCCACCTTCTTTGGCCGTGAGAGCGACGTAGCCGCGTGCCTGGACCTGTTGGACACCACGCAGGTACTGGCCGTGGTGGGTCCGTCGGGGTGCGGCAAGTCGTCCCTGGTCCGCGCCGGTGTGGCCGCACGGCTGCGTCGCGAAGGCCGCCGGGTCGTCGTGATGACTCCTGGACTCCATCTTGGGGACATCTCGGACGGCGAGCCGTCCAGCCCGCCGGCTGACCGAGTCGTACTCGTCGTCGACCAGTTCGAGGAAGGGCTGAGCGAGCACGTTGACCGCCAGGACCGGGACTCGTGGGTTGGCGGCCTCCTGGAGCACGCGGCGCGCGGCGGCGCCCTGGTGCTGGGCCTGCGGTCGGATCGGGTCGGTGCGTTGGCGGCATACCCCGGCCTGTCACGGCTCGTGGAGCGAGGTCTCTACCTGCTCGGCGCCATGACAGAGCCGGACCTGCGTGCCGCCATCGAGGGCCCCGCTGCGCAGGCACGGCTACGGCTGGAGCCGGGACTGACGGACCTGGTGGTCCGTGACGTGCGGGGCGAACCAGGAGCTCTGCCGCTGTTGTCGCACGTGATGCGCCAGACCTGGCTGCGACGCGAAGGCGCCACGCTGACCGTCCAGGGATACCAAGCCTCCGGGGGCGTGCGACAAGCTGTAGCGCAGTCCGCCGACGGGCTGTACGACCGACTCGACGGCCCGCAACGTGCGCTGCTGCGCGACCTGATGCTGCGTCTGGTCGCCCTCGCTCCTGACGGGGAACCGATGCGGGCTCGACTGCGGCGCTCCTTACTCGCCGCTGACCGCAACCGCGAGGCGCTGGTCGAGCAGCTGGTCGCCGCCCGCCTCGTCTCGGCCGACGAGCAATCGGTCGAGATCGCACATGAGGCCCTGGCCCGCGAATGGCCCCGCTTGCGAGCGTGGCTCGATGAGGACGTCGAGGGCCAGCTGATCTTGCGGCACCTGGCTGTCGCCGCCGACACCTGGGATGGCATGGGGCGCCCGAGCAGTGAGTTGTACCGCGGCGTTCGCCTGGACCGCGCGCTGGAGTGGCGCACGGGCAACGCTCCTGCCCTGTCGACCATCGAGACGGCGTTCCTCGACGCGTCACAGGCCGCCGCCGACGCCGACCGCCAGAAGTCGCAGGAGGACGCCCACCGGCAGAAGCTGACGAACCGCCGGCTTCGGGTGCTGCTCACCGCCGCTGTCGCCTTCGCCCTCGTCGCCGCGGTACTGGGCTTGGTCGCGTCCACGTCCGCCCGACGGGCCGAAACCCAGGCCGTGACCGCCGACGCCCGACGCGTGGGCACCGAGGCGCTCACCGCGCCCATGCCAGACACCTCCCTGCTGCTCGCCGCCGCGGGGATGCGGCTGGAGCACAACTCCGACGCCGCCAAAGGCAACCTCGCAGCAGCTCTTGACCGGTCACCGCTGTTGGCGCACGTCACCCGAACGCCGGCAGCGGGCGCGATCGCAGTCAGCCCCACAACAGGCCAAGTCGCCGTCTCCCTCACCGGAGGTGGGGTCAACCTGTACGACGGCAAGACCCTGCGAGAGGTCGGGCACGCCACGCAAGGCGGTGGCTACGCCATCGAGTACAGCCCCGACGGGCGGCTCCTGGCGGCCAACGACACCCCCCACGACGTCAGCCTGGCGCCAGACCCCCAACCGATCCACCTGCTCAGCCCCACCGGGAAGTCGTGGCCGGCGCAGCTGGGAGGCATCCGGCCAGCGTCTCGCTCATTCTGGTCGTTGGCGTTCAGCCCGCATGGGCGACGATTCACCGCCGTGCTGCCCGGGACTTCGGCAGGTCAGGTCGAGCTGCCCGTGTGGGACGTGGACGACCCCAGCACGCCCGTCACAGTCCTCCACCCTGACAACGCGCACATGACGGCGGTTGCCCTCAGTGCCGACGGGCGCACCATGTTCACCGGGGGCGACTACTTCCTTCGCGTGTTCGACGTGACCACAGGCAGGCTACGAATGACCCGTACCGGGTCACAGCTGGGGCTCGGACCGTTGCCATTCCACGACCAGGCCTGGACCCCCCAAGTCGTGATGAGCCCCGATGGCACCACCCTCGCCGTGACGAGCGAGACCGAACTGGCGCTCCTGGACGCTGCCACGCTCACACYGAAGGCGCGCATCACGGCCCACGGGCGCATCACCAGCATGGCGTTCTCAGCCGACAACAAACGCCTCGCGCTTACCGACGGCCAGGTGAGCGTGTGGGACCTGGTCGGCAAGCGACCCGTCCACGTCTTCCCCTCACCCGACAGCGACGACCCGCGCCCGGTCGAGGTGTTCCGCAGCCAGACCTGGGGCGGTGAGGTAGCCGCGCTCAGCCCGACCGGGGACATGGTCTACTCCGCCAGCACCAACGGCCTCATGCTCAGCTGGGACCTGACCGGCTCCCACGGGTTCGTCACGACCCGACCCGGGAGTGCGCTGCGCAACGACGCCGTCGCGGTCCAGGTCTCCCAGGACGGGACGAAGGTTGCCTATCTGGCCAACATCGACGCCCGCATCGACGTGCGCGACATCGCCACCGGACGCCTGACCACAGGCACCCTGCCGGAGGGCAGCAACGTCTTCGGAGGACAGATATCGTGGCGCCCCGACGGGCGTGCGGTCCTCGAGGCGTCCGGCGACTACAGCGTGCAGGTTCGCGATCCCGACACCGGCGCCCTCCTGGAGCGCCATGGCTTCGGTGACGGCGTGTCAGCCGCTCTGTACACCAACGACGGCCAGCTCATCGTCGTTACCAACCAGGGAACCATGCAGGTGCTCGACGCGACGTCCCTGAACTTCAAGTCCGGCGTCCTGAAGCCGTTGATCAACGAACGCATCCTCACCCTTGCCCTCGACCCCGCCGAACACGCCGTCGCCCTCGAAGGAAACACGCAACGAGTCCTTGTGGACTACCGAACCATGCACCCGCTCCGCACCCTGCCGTACCTGACGTTCTTCGCCCCCGACGGGTCGACCAACGCCGTGGTCGATAACAACGGCGCCGTCGGGTTCCAATCCGACCGCGGCACCAGGTGGAACACCACCCCCGACCCCTCGCAGGCCTACGGTGGCGGCGCCTCCGCTTACTCGCACAACAGCACTTGGTTCGCCAGCAGTCGGAACGGCCAAGTCGCCCTGTGGAACGCCCGAACAGGAACGTTCGTCGGCAGCGTCCCCGCCATCGGCTCCGTCGCCGTCGGGTTCACCACGGACGACTCCACCCTCGTCATCGCCGGTATCGACGGATCCGTCCGAACGTGGAACCTGCGCCCCGACTCGTGGATCCAGGCTGCGTGCGCCATCGCCGGGCGCGACCTGACCGCGCCAGAGTGGACCACCGTCCTGCCCGCACGCAGTCCTCAACGCGTGTGCCCGGCAAGCTCCTGACGTGCGGAGCGCAAGAAGCCACACTTCCCGCTATGCGCAGATGGCGAATGTCCGCTCAGCCGCATTGGGGAAATGTATTGGCGCAGCCGTAAGGCGGCGCTAAGACGTAGGTCAAACGCATGAGGACGGATCCAGGGAATCGGGCAAGTCTGGCAGGACTCCACTCGGCAGGGCGACCTCGAGTGTTGGGATCTAGCGGGGGGGGTCCCGATAGCAGCGGACCCGGTCAAGGCTGTCCCAAGTCGACGCGTCGGACGTAGCGACGAACGGTTGCGTCTTCCCGCTCGTCCGGTGCAGACGCCACCAGCGGAGGCCCGCACCTCGCCGCACACGAGGCAACTCCATCGAAGGGACAAAGGGAAGGAGAATGCCATGTCCGCAAAGACCACAGCACCCACTCGCAGGAGGACGACCACCAGGGCGATGCTGGCGGGTGCCAGCGCGCTCTGCGCGCTGGGGATCGCCAGCCCGGCCAACGCCGCGGCCCCTGCGCCCTTCACGCTGACTGACTATGTCAACAACGTCACGGGGGTCTACACCTTCACCACCACGGGGCCCCTGTGCTCCTCTGGAACGTTCGTGGATGACGTGAAGCTGGGGTTGTTCCCGGTGTCCGATCACGCCAACCCCACCGCCGGGGGCATCATCCTCATAAGGACGACGTTGACTTGTGACGACGGCAGCGGCTCGTTCTTCATGCTCAAGCACCTGTCACTCACGTTCAATGAAACCGGCTTCACCGATTCCGGCCCGGAGGAGATCCTTGGGGGCACCGGAGCCTATGCGGGGATCACGGGGCACGGCTTCACCAGCGGAGGCACGGACTTGGGCACCGGCGTCGGCGCTGGAACGACAACGGGGATCGTTCAGCTTGGGTAGCTACATGGGCGGGGTGTGATCACGCCTGCTGTGTTGCTTGTGTGATCACACCTACCGTGTTCCTCGGGTCGGGCTACCGTCGGTCCGATTAGGTCAGCCGACTGGCGGCGGAAAGCCGCAGCGAGCGGATCGCGGCAGATCCGGACTCCGCAGCTCACGGTTCTACGCGGTGATTCCGTATTCCGCGCCAGCGAGATCGCCACCGCATCGCCGAAGGAAGTCGTGGGTCGGACTGCCGTGAACGCCGCGCAACACCATCGCAGGAATTCAGGTGCTTGACCCACCCGCGCCCAACGTCTAGACAGTCGCCATGGGGCTGACGAGGGACTACGACGATCTTGTGGAACTCGTTCGCGGGTACGAGAAATTCGCAGCATCGTTCGGAGCACGGTCGGTGGTCAAGCTGGCCACATCAGGTGGAATCGCAAATATTCGAGAGTTGCGTTCTCCGTTCTCGCGACCGCAGCCGCTTATTGACGCGTACCGCCGAATTTCCACTGAGAAAGATCGAGCAAACCCGTTCTTCGGAGCGCTCGTGTCCGGCCATCCCTACGAATCTCTCGCCTCTTCATTCGTCTCGGACCATCCGTGGCTGCGAACCCCCGACGTCCAGGCCCTCGCTGAGATCCACAGGCTTCATTGGGACCGGCATCAAGAGAGTTCCTGGCGACGCAACGTCGCGGCGGTGATTGCGGTAGCTGCCTTTGCAGGGCAGTTTTTCAACGAAGACGTCTTCGCGACCATGCAATGGACCGGCTACGGGATGTATCGAACCATTCTGGCTTTCGGGGTCGCATTTCTCGCCCTGTACATCATTGTCATGTTCGCAACACTGTCGGCGACGACGCGAGGGTGGGAACCGGTGAGGAACGTCGAGCTGGTCTTCGTGATCGCCAAAGCAATCATCGATACCCGGTCTGAACCAGTCGCTCCGGGGCATCCCTTAGGCAAAGGGTCCCCAGGCGAGGTGCCCCCGACGTGACGCGCCGCGCCCGCGGACGCGTCCGGGACGTCCCGCTCGTGGGCCGACGATCCATGGACGATGTCGTCATGCCCGGAGCGCCCTCCACCACCTCCAAGCATCATCCCTGCGGCGCTTGAGGCAGAAGGTCGTCAACCTGCAGCAGGACACGCGCATAGACCCTCTGACCAAGGCACCCCGAAAGGCGGAGATCGATCGCGTCCTCGCCGACCGCTGCGTTGAGGCGCACAAGTCGAACCAGAGCCTGTCGGTGATCTTCATTGATATTGACAAGTTCAAGCGGATCTACGACACGCATGGCCACGAGACCGGCGACTTCGTTCTTACGCAGTTCGGCGAAGTCATCCGACCGCGTTCCCCCATGACCTGCTCTTTAGATTTGGGGGCGATGAGTTTCTGATCGTGACGAAGCTCGGGCAACCCGAAGGCGTCCTGTCTAACGGGTAGGCCTTTGCTCGCCGCTCCAAAGGGAAGTAGATGACTGGCAGTTCCTCGTGGATCGGACCGCGCCGGCGCGCGAACGCCTAACGATCAGTTGCGGTGTGACCGACTTGGGTCAAAGCAATGACGGGCCAGACGCCATGATCCAACGGGCTGACTCAGCGTGCATGAGGGCGAAAGAACTCGGCGGCAACTCGGTCGAGCAATTGGGTTCGTGACGATCCGATCCACAGTCTGACCACTGCCGGCTTGGCCCTGCGCCTCGGGCAACTCGGAACCGAGGAGTGGGCCGGGGGCTTAATGAGGCAGAAAGGTGGCGCTAGGACGCACCTGGCGGTGACGGCTTCGGGGCTCTGCATCCAGGCGCCTGAGGGCTGGCTAGCGACGATACAACCCTGTCCCCGTCTCCAGCGTCACAAAGGGTGGCGGGCTGCTGCCCACCGCAACCGACAAGGGGGTCACTCACATGACCAGGAAATCGATCCTCACTCTGACGTGTGCCGCCGGACTGGCAGTCGCCACACTGGCCGCAACATCGGAGTCGGCACTGGCCTCCGTGCCGCACTGCACCAACTCAATGCTGGCGGCCAGCCTCGTCAATCTCCAAGGCACCGCCGGCAGCCGGATCGGCGACCTGCGCCTGACGAACACCTCCCGAGGCTCCTGTTGGACTCGTGGCCACCCAGGTGTCTCCTATGTCGGCTTTGGCAACGGCACCCAGATCGGGCATGCCGCCACCTGGATCGCCGGCTCGGTCAGGGCGATCAACCTTGCGCCCAAGCAGCACGCGGACGCACCGATCCGCATGGTCAACGTCCAGAACTACCCCGCCTCAGTGTGCCGCCCCACGCCAGTGGACGGGCTGCGCGTCTACGTGCCCGGCTCCCGGCTCGCCAAGTTCATCCCGTTCCGCACGACCGGCTGCCGCGCCACGAACGTTACGACGATCTTCGTCAGCCCGCTGGCTCGCTAGCAGCGCAGTGGGAAGTGGCGGCGACCGTCGATCGACCGCCCCGGCCATGGCGTATGCGGCGTTGGACGCGGGGGTCGTGAGCCAGGGCGACGGTATTATCGAGCCAGGCAACATCCTCGGGCGCGGACAGATCAAGCGTCCTGGTGGGGGAGTGGGCATGCTTGACGCACTGCTTGACAACGGGGGCGTGTCCGGGTGGATGCGGGCGAACGTCGGGGGATTGGTTTCGTGCTCAGATGGACGTCCGGGCACGTCAACGGATGGTCTGGGAAGGCTTGACACGGAAATGTCACTTGGTTCAAACCCAGTATCGCCCACCCTCGGTAGACCGGCCCTGACCCGCTGAACGCGGGCCAGGGCCGGTCTGTCTGTGGCGGCGCCTGTCTGGGTGGGCGGCGCCTGTCTCTGTGGGGCGCCAGGTCTGCTCGCCCCGCGAGGGCCCTGCGCAGGGAGCGGCCCACGGTGGTCTAGGTGCTCGGGGCCGCGGGGGTGAGCTCGCGCAGGCCGGGGAGCACCTGCTCCGCAAACGTGCTGAGGAACCGCTCCTGGTCGGCGCCGGGGCCGTGGACGACCAGGTGGTCGAAGCCCAGGTCGGTGTAGACGCGCAGCGCCTCGACCACCTGCTCGGGGCGTGACGCCACGACCCAGCGTCGTGCGACCTGCTCGATCGGCAGCTCGTCAGCGGCTTTCTCCATCTCGGCCGGGCTGTGGATCGAGTGCTTCTGCTCGGCGGTCAGTGACAGTGGCGCCCAGAACCGGGTGTTCTCCAGCGCGAGTGCGGGGTCGGGGTCCCACGAGAGCTTGATCTCGATCATCCGGTCGATCTCGTCGTGGCGGCGGCCCGCCTTGTCCAGTCCCTCGGCGACCGCTGGCACGAGCTGGTCGGCGTAGAGCTCGCGACCCTTCCCCGAGGTGCAGATGAAGCCGTCAGCCACGCGGCCGGCATACCGGGCGACCACCGGCCCCCCCGCGGCAACGTAGACCGGCACCGGGTGGTCGGGGCGGTCGTAGATCGCGGCGTCCTCGGTGCGGTAGAACTCGCCCTCGAAGGTCACCCGGTCGTGGGTCCACAGCTCGCGCATCAGGCTGACCGCTTCACGCAGCCGGCCGAACCTCTCCTTGAAGTCGGGCCAGTCGCCGTCGTTGACCGAACCGACGGCCACCTCGTTGAGGGCCTCACCGGTCCCGACGCCGAGCAGGACCCGACCTGGGGCGAGGCACGCCATCGTGGCGAAGGTCTGGGCCACGACCGCCGGGTTGTAGCGGAAGGTCGGCGTCATCACCGAGGTGCCGACCAGCACCCGCTCGGTGCGAGCCAGCACCCACGACATCCAGGCGAGCGAGTTCGGTGCGTGCCCGCCCTCGAGTCGCCACGGCTGGAAGTGGTCGGAGATCGTGACCGAGTCGAGCCCGAACTCCTCGGCCAGCACCGCATAGCCCGCGAGCTCCCCGGGCGCGAACTGCTCGGCTGATGCCTTGTACCCGACCCGTAGCCCTCTCGGCGACCCCGACTCCGTCACGACCTGCTCCTCGCTCTCAGGGCCCTGCGGCAGCCTCAGGAACCTGCGGCAGCTGGCGCACCCTCGAGGGCCCGGCGGGCATCATTCGGAACCGCGACGGCCGGTCGCGGGCTGCGGTGCTCGTGCAGCGCCAGGCCGAGCACGGCGGCCAGCACGAGGACGAAGCCGACCCACTGGGAGCTGGTGGGGCGTGCGCCGAGGGCTGCGATCCCCACGACGACTGCCGACAGGGGGAACGCGAGCTCCGCCAGCGTCGCCCGGGACGCAGGCGTGCGGCCGAGCGCGCGGTAGTAGAGGGCCAGCGCGATGAGGCCGGGAAAGAGCGCCAGCAGGAGGATGTTCAGGGCAGCGTCGCCCCCGATCGCGAGGGGAGTGGAGGTGACCATCGCGGTCACCGACAGCGTCACGAAGCCCACCGCAAAACGCAGCGAGGTGAGGTCCGAGAAGCGCAGCTCTGCGCTGGCGGCCCGGCCCAGCACCGTCCCCGCGGCCCACAGGGCCGCCGCCCCGAGTGCCAAGAGCGCGGCCTGGGCGCTCGAGACGCTGACCGACAGCGGATCCGCGAACGCGAGCAGCCAGGCCCCGACCAGCGCCGGCAGGGCGAACCAGAGGTAGCTGCGTCGCAGGCGTTCCCCGAGCAGGGCCGCGGCCAGCGCGATGGCGATCAGCGGCTGGAGCTTCTGCAGCACCTGGGGGGTGATGGGGTCGCCGAGCCGGAACGCGGCCGTGAACATCACCGTGGCGAGAGCCGACGAGCCTGCGCCGATGACGAGGACACTCGCCTGCGTGCGCACCGACGAGGCGGCGAGGCGTCGCAGGGCTGGCACCAGCCACCACAGGGTCAGCAGCGTCAGCACGAGGTGCTCCCAGAACACGATCGTCAGGGACGGGTACTCCCGGGCGAGCGGTCCGCGCCACAGCGACGAGATGCCCCACAGGGACGCGGCGAGGGCGACGAGCCAGGTGCGGTCACCGTCTCGGGTGGAAGGGGTGGTCATGGTGTCCTGACTCCTCAGGGGGTCGTTCGGGCGTCGGTGCCAGCGCGGTCCGGTCAGGCGGCCTCGACCTTGGGCATGATCTCCTCCTTGAGGCGCTTGAGGTCGTCCAGGGTCTTCGAGACCGGCACGTCCGCGAACGGCGGCCACAGGAGGGGCATCGTCAGGCCGGCCTCCTTGTAGCGCTTCAGCATGTCGGTGATCTGGTCTGCCGTACCCACGAGGATGTTCGACACCTTGCCGTTGTCGCTCTGGTCGACCTCGCTGTCGGTGATCGTGAACCAGATCATGCTGCACATGTCGAGGTCGTCGATCGACTTGCCCAGCTCCTCGAGCTCACGCGCGATCGCCGTGCGCCACTCGGTGAACTCGCGCGGCGTGTCCTGGATGCCGATCCAGCCGGCCAAGCCGTACTTGGCGACGCGGTTCGCTGAGCGCTTGGGGTCCCGCAGGCCGCTGAAGTAGATCGGCGGGTGCGGGTCCTGCACCGGCTTGTGCCCGAAGCCACACGGCTCGAAGTCGGCGAACTCACCGTGGTACTCGAAGAGCTCGTTCGTCCAGATCCCCTTGCAGATCTCGATCGTCTCGCGCACGTGGGCGTGTCGTCGAGGGAACTTGTCTGCGGCACTCGCCGCCGCGAACTCCTCCGGCATCCAGCCCGACCCGATGCCCACGTTGAGCCGCCCGTTCGAGAGCTGGTCGATGGTCGCGCACTCCGCCGCGAACACGCCCGGGCCGCGGAACGGGGTGTTGGTGATGCTCATCCCGATCCGCACCTTCTCGGTCCGCGCTGCGAGCCACGGCAGCACCGGCCACCCCTGGAACCACTTTCCGCGCGCCTCGACCGGGAGCTGGGTGGGGAACTCCTTCATCATGCCGAAGGAGTACTGCAGCTCCCCGCGGTCGGACGCCTCGGGGACGACGACGCGGTCCAGCGTCCACACGGAGTCGAAGTCCAGCTCCTCGGCCAGGTCGGTGAGGTCAGCGAGCTCCTGGACCGTGACGTGGTTGCGGAAGGTGGGCAGGTAGAGGGCGAGCTTCATCGGTCACACATCTCCTCGGGTCGGTCGTGGCCCGGTCTGACGGAAACCCTTGTGCGAGTTCCGATCCGGCCGTTGGGAACACCCAACAAGGTGGCCCCGCCGCGGACAAGAGCTGCCCTCCTCATGGTTTGCTCAACGCTGTGCGGGAAGGGTCCCGTCAGTCAGCTGTCCGCGCAGCTCGCGTTTGAGGACCTTGCCGTAGTTGTTCGTCGGGAGCGTCTGGACGACGTGGTACTCCTTGGGCCGCTTGAACCTGGCGATCCTCTCCAGGCACGTGCGGTCCAGCTCGGCCACCGGCACGTCGGCACCCTCGGCCAGGACGACGAAGGCGACCACGGACTCGCCCCATTCGGGGTCCGGCCGCCCCACCACCGCGACGGACTGGACGCCGGGATGGGTCATCAGCGCCTCCTCGACCTCGCGCGGGTAGATGTTCATGCCCCCGCTGATGATGAGGTCCTTGGACCGGTCGTGCAGCGTCAGGTAGCCGTCCTCGTCGAAGCTGCCGACGTCACCGGTGTGCAGCCACCCGCCGCRCAGCGTCTCGTGTGTCTCGGCCGGCTGCTTCCAGTAGCCGGCCATGACCACACCTCCGCGCACCACGACCTCGCCCGGTTCGCCCGGAGGCAGCACCCGGTCGTCGTCGTCCACCACCCGCACCTCGACGTCGGTGCGGGGGAAGCCGACCCCCTGCATGCGGGCCCGCCACCGGGGGTGGTCTCGCTCCGCGTGGTCGGCGGTGCTCAGCGCCGTGATGGTCATCGGCGTCTCGCCCTGCCCGTAGATCTGCGCGAGTCGTGGTCCGAAGGTGGCCAGGGCCTGCTCGAGGTCCGGCAGGTACATCGGCGCCCCGCCGTAGATGATGGTCTTCAGGCCGGCGAGGTCGGCGCCGGCGAGGGCAGGGTCGCTGGCGAGCCGCTTGACCATGATGGGCGCGGCGAAGAACGACATCCCGGGCCACTGCGCCAGGAGCGAGACGAGCTCGGGTCCGTCGAGGGCGCCGGAGGCCGGGAAGACGCTGACAGCTCCCTTGGCCACATGGGGGAGGCCGTAGAGACCGGACCCGTGCGAGAGCGGGGCGGCGTGGAGCACGCTGTCCTGCGCGGACACCGACGCGATGTCCGCGAAGTAGCTGAGGGAGGCCATGAGCAGGTTCCCCTGGGTCAGGGTCGCGCCCTTGGGCCGGCCCGTCGTCCCGCTCGTGTAGAACAGCCAGGCGGGGTCGTGGGCCGCCCTGTCGACCAAGGGCATGGGGCTCGTCGACCCGAGCCGATCCCACTCGGGTCCGGGCGCGACGACCATCGTCCGAAGACCTTGCACCCGGTCGACGAGGGGACCGACGACCTCTGCGTGCTCGTCGTCGGTGACCACCACCGAGGTTCCGCTGTGCTCCAGGACGTACGCCACCTCCTCGCGGTGCAGCCGAGCATTGACGGGTACGGCGACCAGCCCGGCGTGCCAGGCCGCGAACTGGGCCTCTAGGTACTCCGGTCGGTTGCTCATGACGATGGCCACGCGGTCTCCCGGCGTGAGCGCGAGCTGGTCGCGCAGGCCCGCCGCCAGTGACGCGACGCGCAGGGCGAGCTGGTCCCAGCTGGTCCGCACGTCGTGGCCCACAGCCGGGGCCGGTCGACCCCTCAGCCGTCGTCCGTTGCGCTCGACCCAGGTCGCGAGGTTCATGCCGCCAACTTCTCCGTCGACGGACGGGGAGTCAAGGCAGTGCCGTCCGCGTTGAGCGCACCATGATCGACGCCGCCTAGCATGACCGGCCGAGGCGCGAGCGACCACCGCCCGCCAGACGCTGGGAGACCGCGATGAGACTGAGCGAGGACGAGGCCCGCACCCGCCTGGAGGCGCAGGTGCACGGCGTGCTGTGCACCCTTCACCAGGAACGGGGACCCGACCCCCAGCCGGTCGTGTATGCCGTGAGCGCCGACGGGCACGTCGGCGTGCCGATCGACCGGGTCAAGCCCAAGACCTCCTCGCGCCTGCAACGCGAGGCCAACCTGGCGGCCGACCCGCGTGGGTCGCTCCTCGTCGAGCACTGGGAGACCGAGGACTGGTCGAGGTTGTGGTGGGTGCGTGCTCAGCTGGAGCACGTGCCGGACCCGCCGGCCGCGCTGACCGAGGAGCTCGCCGACCGGTTGGCTCGCACCGTGCCGCAGTACGCCGACAAGCCCTTCCACCGGGTGTTGGTGTGTCGCATCGTCGGCGTCACCGGGTGGGCAGCCGCTGACCACGGGTGACGGCGCTTGTCATCCAGCCAGCCACCCCGACCACCCACCCCCGGCCGCGACCACTGCGGTGGTGCTCGCCCCGAGGCCCAGCGCGGTGGCGCGATGGAGGTCGTCCACGGTGTCCACGTCGTGTCGTGCCCGAAGGGGTGCGTCGTGGAGGGCCCGCATCCCCAGGTCGGCGTGGCGAGCGGCGGATCCCGGGCCGTAGCGAGTGATCGCGTGCCCGCCCGCCCCCTGGACCACCATGGTGGTGCCCGTCCCCGGGCGGTCCGGCACGAAGGCGCCGCTGGACGCGCCATACGCGAGGGCGAGCACCTCGGTCACGTCCACCGCGCGCAGGCAGGGCAGGTCGGCGGGGACGACGAGCACGCCGTCGCCCGGTCGCTGCGTCGTGGCGACCGCGACGCCGGCGGCCACAGCAGCGTCCAGGCCGTCGGTGTCGTCTGGGACGACCTGGACCGGGAGCCGGCGTGCGACGGAGGCCACCGTCGGGTCCGCGGTCACGACGACTACCGCAGCCACCTCGGGGCACGAGTGCAGCGCCGTCACCGTGTCGAGGGCGATGGCGAGGGCAAGCGCCTGCCGTTGGCGGTCGGGCAGCGAGAGGCGCGACTTCGCGCGCGCGAGGGCCTTGACCGGCACCACGGCCGTCACCTGCTGGCCCGGGGCTCGGGGGGGCCGCCGCTGCCGGGTCACGGGTTCGGGGCCGCGCGCGTCATCCGGATGAGCATGGAGGTGCCCGTCGGCGAGGACGCACCCACGGACAGCTCGCCGTCCATGGCATCCATCAAACCGTGGGCGAGGCCCAGACCGAGGCCGATGCTCTCCTCAGTGAGGTCCTCGACCGGAGTGGGCGGTCGAGCCGCTGCCTCCGGCCTGGCGAAGGCCGTGAAGACCCTCGGCAGGAAGTCTGGCGGGATGCCGGGGCCGTCGTCGTCCACGGACACGAGCACCGAGTCCTGACGGTTCGAGGAGCGGGAGCGGATCTCGACGCGGCCACCCACGACCCCGTGTCGGATGGAGTTGCCCACGAGGTTGAGGAGCACCTGCCGGAGGCGGCGCCGGTCGGCCCGGACGACGTCGTCGTCCAGTGCCTGGGACAGCGCGACCTGCCGGCGCGCCGCAGCTGCCGACAGGAGGCCGAACACCTCGTCCACGACCGCGCGGACCCGGACTGCTTCGAGCACCAGGGGCAGGGCGCCGGCCTCGAGCCGGCTCAGGTCGAGCACGTCGGTAAGGAGATCCATCACGTGCCCGGCGGCGGCGTCGATGTGGGCGAGCGCCTCCCTGCGGCGGGACTCGTCCAGCTCCATGGTGCCGAGCAGCTCGGTGAACCCGACGATGGCCTGGATGGGGGTGCGCGCCTCGTGTCCCAGCGCAGCGAGCAGCTCGGACTTGGCGTGGGACAGCTGCTCCGCGGTGCGGCGGGCTGTCTCCGCCTCAAGCCGAGCTCGACGGTGCTGCTCCGCTGCTCGCCGCTCGGTGAGATCGAGGACGTTGACGATGTAGCGGGCAGGGGATCCGTCACGGGCATGGAGCCGGGAAACCGACACCTCGACCTCGACCTCGGGAAGGGGCTCGCGCTGGAGCCGTGCCTCGAAGACGATGGTGGCCTCGTCGTCACGGTCCAGGGCGTCGAGCCTCGCCTCCAGGGAACCGACCTTGGGCGAAACGAGGTCGGCGACCTTGCGGCCGACCACCTCACTCCGGCCACCAGCCAGCGTCGTCAGGGCACGGTTGCTCGTGGCGATCGCCCGGTCGGGGCCCACGATCGCCATCCCCAGCGAGTTCGCGTCGAACGATCGCCGGAAGCGCTCCTCGCTCTCGACCAGGTCACCGATGAGACCGGTGTGGTCGATGGCGACCGAGGCCAGGTGGGTGAACCGGTCGACGAGCAGCTGCTCGCGACCGCTCGGGCGATGTGGGTAGGGGTGGTACACCGCGAAGGTGCCGACCGGCATACCGTGACGTCCCTCGATCGGCGTCGACCAGCAGCTGCGCAGCCCCGCCGCGTCGGCGGCGTCCCGGAAGTCCACCCACCGTGGGTCGGTGCGCACGTCGACCGCGACGACCGGCTTGTCGAGGGCGGCAGCCGTGCCGCAGGATCCCGCACCGTCGCCGATCGCCATGCCGTCGATCTCCCCGACGTAGCGTGGTGGCAGGCTCGGAGCGGCGCCGTGGTGGAGGGTCCCGTGGTCGCGGTCCAGCAGGAGCACGGAGCACCGGGCGTCGGGCATGAGGCGCTCCAGCGAGGCGAGGATCCGCGTCAGCACCTCGGCCAACGGCGCTGCTCCGGCGATGAGCTCCAGCACCTCCGTCTGCCGGTCGAGCAGCTCTCGTGCGTCGTCGAGCCGCAGTGCGTGCTCGGCTTCGCGGGTGTCGGGCTCGCGGTCTCGGGCCTCGGCGGCGCTCATCCGCGGTCGCTCAGCTGGTAGCCGATGCCACGCACCGTGAGCAACATCGCCGGCTGCGCCGGGTCGCGCTCCAGCTTGAGCCGCAGCCGGTGCACGTGTTCGGTCACGGTCGCCTCGCCCAGCCACGCGGACGACGAGTTCCACACCCGGTCGAGGAGATGGCTGCGGGTGAACACCTGGCGGGGGTGCGTCGCCAGGAAGGCGAGGAGGTCGAACTCCTTGGGGGTCAGGTCGACCTCCGCGCCGTCGACCACGACGCGGCGGGCGGCGGGCTCGATCTGCACGCGACCGATGACGATCGCCTCACCGGACAGCTCGGGGCTGGTGCGGCGCAGCACCGTCCGCACCCGTGCGGCGAGCTCACCGGGGGAGAAGGGTTTGACCAGGTAGTCGTCGGCGCCGAGGTCGAGGCCGATGATGCGGTCCGTCTCCCCGCTCCGCCCCGACAGCACGATGATGGGGGTGTCGGAGCGACCGATCTCCCCGCCGCGCACCTTTCGCAGGAGGTCGAGCCCGCCGAGCCCGGGCAACGACAGGTCGAGGACGACGAGGGCGGGGTTGTCGTCGCGCATCCGTCGCACCGCCGAGGGGCCGTCGTCCGCCTCCACCACCCGGAAACCGTCGTCGTCGAGCTGCCAGCGCACGACGGTGCGGATCGCCTCGTCGTCGTCGACGACAAGCACGATCGGGGCCTTGGCGTCGGCGGGCCGCCGTGCCAGGGTCTGGTCCATCGTCGATGGCTACCACACGGAGCGGGCGCTCGTCACCTGTCGCTCACCGGCGTTGAGGCACCGTTGAGGACAGCGGGCAGCCGCCGGCATACCGCCAGTGCAACAGTGGGGCGGTGACCGGTTCGATGCCCTTGCTCGGGTTCGGCTTGCCGGTGTCAGGCAGCTGGGCGACGCCGGACACGCTGGTGCACCTCGCCGTCCGGGCCGAGGAGCTCGGCTACGACTCACTCTGGGCCTTCCAGCGGACGCTCTGGCCGGCAGACGGTCGACTCGGACCGTCCCACCGCAGTGTCCTCGACCCGGTCGTCGCCTTGACGCTGGCGGCCGGTCACACGCAACGCATCGGGCTGGGCACCGCCACCATCTGCGCGCCCTTCACCGCACCTGCGCTCCTCGCCACCGCGATGGCTTCACTCGACGTCGTCTCCCGCGGGCGGCTGACCGTCGGCATCGGTATGGGGTGGCTCCCGGAGGAGCACCTCGCCGCCGGGGTGCCGATGGAGCGTCGAGGCGCCCGGTTCGAGGAGTACCTCCACTGCCTCCACGCGCTGTGGACCCAGGAGCCGGTCGCGTTCAGCGGCGAGTTCTACACGGTGCCGCGGTCGTATGTCGGGCCGCGCCCGGTCCAGCGACCGCATCCGCCGGTGCTCGTCGGAGGCTCTGCGGAGCCGGCGCTGCGGCGGGCCGGTCGGCTCGCCCAGGGGTGGATCGCGAGCAGCCGGCAGGACCCCGCCACCCTGGCGGACTGCGTCGCGATGGTTCGTCGCGGCGCGCTCGAGGCGGACCGCGACCCGAACTCGCTCCGCATCCTGGTGCGGGTCGTGCCCGACCTCCTCGACGACGACCCCGGGCCGGGACGCGCCCCCTTCCGCGGAACGGCACACCAGCTGACGGCCGACCTGCGCGAGCTCGCGGCCCTCGGCGCGACAGAGGTCATGCTCGACCTCAACCTCTCGCCCCGGGTCGGGACGCTGGAGGTCGAGGCGAGCGACGCGGCCGCCCACGCGCTGCAGGTGCTCGAGACGCTGGCACCGGGGGAGACGCGCGTCATCGGAGCAGGACCGACAGCGTGGTGAAGCGGTAGCCCCGGGCGCGGAGCCCGGTGATGATGCGGGGAAGTGCAGCCGCGTCGAGGGTCGTCCCGTCGTCCGGGTTGGCTCCCACGTGCATCAGGACCACCTGCCCGGGTGTGCTGCCCGCCAGGACGCGGGCGACGACCTTGTCGACGGTCATGCCGCCCGAGGTCCCCTTCCATCCCAGGGAGTCCGTCGTCCACCCGACCCCGCCGTAGCCCTCGGCGTGCACCACGCGGAGGACCCTGGTGTCGTAGGCCCCGAAGGGAAACCGGAACAGCGGTCGGGGATCCCGTCCCGTGGTCGCGAGGATGACCGACCGGGTGCGGGTCAGTTCACGGTCGATCGCGCTGCTGCTCAAGGTGGTGAGGTCGGCATGGCTCCAGGTGTGGTTCCCGACCGGGCCGAGAGCCGCCATCTGGCGGGTCGTCGCCGGGTTGGCCGCGGCGAAGCGCCCGGTGACGAAGAACGAGGCCGGCACTCCTTCGGCCCGCAGTGTCGCCAGGATGCTTGCTGCGCCCTGCCCGCCCGCACCCGCGTCGAAGGTCAGGGCCACCACCCGCGCCGACGTGGGGATGCGGGTGACGACCCCGGCCCGCAGGGCAGGCGGGAGGCTCGGCACCGTCGGCGGGGTGGTCCGGGTCGGAGCTGGCGTCGTCGACGATGATGGTCTGGGCGCCGGTGTCGGGGGCCGTGGCGCCGGTGTCGTGGGCCTTGGCGTCGGTGCTGCGCTCGGTGTCGACGGCAGGGGTGAGGGTCGCGGCTGGGTGGTCGAGGAGGTCTCGCCGGACGTCGCAGCCGTGGTGCTGACGCCCGGCCTGCTCGCACTGGCTGACGGCTGGAGCCCGCCACTGCCCCCGCAGCCACCCAGGGCGAGGGCTGCGGCGCACGCGCACGCAACGGCGGTGGTCCTCATGCCTCAGTGCTACCGCCCGCGTGCCACGCCCTGGCAGGGGCCAACGTCCCAGGGCTGCCGCCCGTCACCTCGGCTGGCCTCGGGACCAAAGGCTCTCCTGCCCCGTGGGAGCGAGGAGAAGAGTCAGTACATGAACCCTGTGCTCACGTCTGTCCTGACTGGCGTCGTCGTCCTCGTCGTGCTCGGTGCGGTGCTCTCGTTGCGCATCGTGAAGCAGTACGAGATGGGGGTCCTGTTCCGGTTGGGGAGGGTGATCGGGGTGCGACAGCCGGGGTTGCGCATCATCATCCCGATCGTCGATGTGCTCCGCCGCGTGTCGCTGCGGATCGTCACGATGCCGATCCAGTCGCAGGGGATCATCACCCGCGACAACGTCAGCGTCGACGTCTCCGCCGTTGCGTACTTCCGCGTGATCGACGCCGTCAAGTCGGTGGTGGCCATCGRGAACGTCTATGCAGCCATCGACCAGATCGCCCAGACCACCTTGCGCAAGGTGGTCGGCCAGCACACCCTCGACGAGACCCTCTCGGAGACGGACCGCATCAACATGGACATCCGCAAGATCCTCGACGTGACGACGGTCGACTGGGGTGTCGAGGTGACTCTGGTCGAGCTCAAGGACATCCAGCTGCCCGACAGCATGAAGCGGGCCATGGCGCGGCAGGCGGAGGCCGAGCGGGAGAAGAGGGCCAAGATCATCAACGCCGAAGGCGAGTCCCTCGCCGCCAGTGCCCTCGGTGACGCCTCGGACACGATGATGGCCCACCCCTTGGCCCTCCAGCTGCGGAACCTCCAGAGCCTCGTCGAGATCGGCGTCGACAAGAACACCACGGTCGTGTTCCCCGCACCGCTGATGAGCACCATCGAGGAGCTCGGCGCCTTTGTCTCCAGGGAAGGGCGGGCCGCCGAGGCAGTCCGGGCCGCCCACGCGCCGGACGCGGACCCCGACGGGGCCGGGTCCGGAACGCCTGCCGGTTGAGGCGCCGTCCGCCGCGCCCCTAGGGACCGAAGGTCGTGTCGGCCTGCCTGCGCAGCCGCGCCCAGTCCTCGCGCTCGGCCTGCTCCAGTGAGCCCTCGAGCAGCCGCAGCGACTCGTGCAGCTGAGGCATCCACCGCTTGTCGAGCGCGCGAAGTCGGCGTCGGGTCAGGGCGATCTCACGACCCAGGAGTCGACTGGCCGCCTCGGCCGCCGCCAACGCGGCGCCTGCCTCGACCGCGCGGAGGTACGCCTCGCCCGCGGGAGCCAGCGCACTCGTGGCGTGGTGAGGGGGCGCGGGCGAGGGACGGCGCGACACGGTCGCCGTGACGGGGTACGACACCCCCGCGGTGGTGGCCCGGTCCACCACCGCGGTGAGCGACTCCGGCCCGGTGGCCAGGCGTATGCCGTCGCGTCCCGACAGCAGGGCCGCGCGGGCGAGCCACGTCGTCCCCAGGGCGCATTCGCGCACCCAGTCGGCTCGCAGCCGGTCCTCGAGCATGGCCACCCGCTGGCCTTCGACGAGGAGGCTGTGGAGCTTGCGGTCGAGCTGTCCCCGGGTGCGCTCGGCCGTGGTCAGCCGACGACGCAACCAGAGCCGGCCGGCCCGGCCCGGAGGGACACCGCGGACGCCGGCCACGTCAGCCTCCGTCCAGCTGGGTGTCGTCGGAGCCCTCGACGGCCTGGTGCGGGTCGGGCGGCGGTGCCAGGTGGGCGTCGAGCAGGGTGGTCGGCAGCATGGTCAGCTCCTGGTGGGGCAGGATGCGCAGGACCTCCCAGCACAGGTCCAGCGTGTGGTCCAGCGAGCGCAGCTCGCGACGTCCCTGGTCCACCAGCAGCTGCTCGAAGGTCTCCTCGAGCCGTAGGTACCTGCGGTCGGCCTGGCTGATGCCGTCCGCGCCGACGATCTCGGCGAGCTCCCGGACCTGTCTGGCGCGGGCGAGGGCGGCGAGGAGCTGTCCGGCGATCTCGGCGTGGCCCTCGCGGGTGCGGCCGGCCCCCACACCGCGCCGCATGAGCCGCGAGAGCGAGGACAGGGGGTCCACCGGCGGGTACGTCCCGCGTGCGTGGGCCTCGCGCGAGAGCACCACCTGCCCCTCCGTGATGTACCCGGTGAGGTCGGGCACGGGGTGGGTGATGTCGTCCGCGGGCATCGTCAGCACCGGGACCACCGTCACCGATCCCGGGAGGCCCTTGACCCGTCCACAGCGTTCGTACAGCGAGGCGAGGTCGCTGTAGAGGTACCCGGGGTAGGCGCGTCGCCCGGGCAGCTCGCCGCGCGCGGAGGAGACCTCTCGCACCGCCTCCGCGTAGCTCGTCATGTCAGCCAGGACGACCAGGACGTGAAGCCCCTCGGTGAACGCGAGGTGCTCGGCCACCGTGAGGGCGATCCGTGGGGTCAGGAGGCGTTCGACCACGGGGTCGTCGGCGGTGTTGAGCAGGAGGACGAGCTCGCCGGCGCCCAGCCGGGCCTCCAGGGTGGCGCGGACCGTGTCGGCGTCAGGATGGGTGAGCCCGAGACCCGCGAAGACGACGCTGAACGGTTCTCCGCCGGCGGTGGCCTGCGCCGCGAGCTGGGCCGCGAGCGCGAGGTGGGGCAGCCCGGCCGACGAGAAGATGGGGAGCTTCTGCCCCCGGACCAGGGTCGTGAGCGCGTCGATGGCGGAGATGCCCGTCAGCACCGGCTCGGCCGGGGGTTCGCGGTGAGTCGGGTTGAGCGGGGCACCGGTCACGGCCGTCGTCACGGAGCCGGTGACGGGCGGGCCGCCATCCATCGGTTCACCCCTGCCGTTGCACACCCGCCCGAGCCATCCGCGCCCGACCGGTACCCGGAAGGGGTGGCCGGTGAACTGGATCGAGGTGCTGCCCGGTCGCAGCCCCTCCGTGCCCTCCAGCACCTGGACGACGGCGATGTCCCTGCTGACCTCGAGGACGACGCCGTGGCGGTCCGGCCCGTCGTGGGGGCCCGTGCGCACCACGGCGTACTCGTCCCAGCCCACCCCTTCGACGGCCTTCACCACGACCAGCGGGCCACGCATCCGCGAGATCTCCCTGTGCCGCAGCGGGAGGCGCAGCGGCTGGGCGGGCACGGCGCTCATCGCAGGGCCTCCAGGGTCGCCTGCACGTGCTCGCCACGAACGCGGACGGCGAGGTGGTCGTGGGGCGAGGTCTCCGCGGCGGCCCGGAGCAGCGGCGAGAAGTCGACACCCTCGACGTCGGCCGCCGCTACCTGGTGGTCGTCGACGACGCGCCGACAGGCCTCCACGACGCCGAGCACGGCGTCGACCAGGGCCGCGGTCTTCTCTGCCGAGCAGTACTCGTCGAGCGTGTCGAGCGAGCTCTGCTGGAGCACGCCCTCCCGGACCAGTCGACCCGCCAACAGGGTCACCCTGTCGTGGTCGGAGAGCGAGGTCACCCCGACCAGCGCGGCCAGCTCGCCCAGCCGGTCCGCTTCCGCCAGCAGGCCGGTCAGCCGGGCACGACGACGGCTCCAGTCCGGGTCGCCGTGCCCTGCCCACCACGCCCCCACGCGCTCGGCGTCGCGCGAGAACGAGCCCGACCACCCGACGGAGGGATAGTGCCGCGAGTAGGCGAGGTCACGGTCCAGGCTCCACACCTCGCGGACGAAGCGCTCGGTGTACGCGCTCACGGGCTCCGTCGTGTCGCCCCCGGGTGGTGACACCGCACCGATGATCGTCACCGACCCCTCGGCTCCGCCCAGGGTCACGACCCGTCCGGCGCGCTCGTAGAAGGCGGCGAGGGCCGAGGACAGGCCGGCGGGGTAGCCCTCCTCGGCAGGAAGCGCCCCCGACCGTGAGGCGAACTCGCGCATCGCCTCCGCCCACCGCGACGTCGAGTCGGCGACCACCACCACGTCATAGCCCATGTCACGGAAGTACTCCGCGACCGTGACGCCGCTGTAGATGCTTGCCTCCCGGGCCATCATCGGCATGTTCGAGGTGTTGGCGATGATCACGGTCCGTTCTGCCAGGGGTCGTCCCGTCGTCGGGTCGGTCAGGGCCGACAGCTCGCTGAGGACGTCGGCCATCTCGTTGCCGCGTTCGCCGCACCCGATGTAGACGATCACCTGTGCCGCACACCATTTCGCGATCTGCTGGAGCAGCACCGTCTTGCCCGTGCCGAAGCCGCCGGGCACGGCGACGGTGCTACCGCGCACCACCGGGAAGACGGCGTCGAGCACCCGCTGGCCGGTGGCGAGCGGCTCGACCGCGACCAGCCGCTCGCGGACCGGGCGAGGCCGGCGGACGGGCCAGGACGAGGTGACGGCGAGCGGCACCCCGGCAACCCGCACCACCACGTCGTGGGGACCCACCGGGCCACTGGGTGCCACCCAGTCCACGATCCCCGAGAGAGCCGGGGGGACCAGGACCCGGTGCTCGAGCAGGCCGCCGTTGCGGACCCAGCCGACTAGGTCTCCGGGTCCGACCCGAACGCCGACCAGGACCGCTGGCTCCCACGGCACGTCTTCGCGGGGGGTCTCCCGCGCCAGGCCGGTCGCCAGCCAGGTGGGGGCGTCGCTGAGGGGACGCAGCAGCCCATCGAACACCCGACCCAGCAGGTGTGGACCGAKCGGTGCGGACAGTGGGTGCCCCAGCAGCGTGCTGGGTGCCCCCACGGCGAGCCCCCCGGTGTACTCGTACGCCTGGACGGTCGTGGTGTCACCGCTGATCTCGACGACCTCGCTCGTCACCTGTTCGTCGCCGAGGGCGACGAGGTCGGACATGGCGGCCCCGACCAGCCCCTCGACCTCCACGAGTGGGCCGTTGACCCGCACGACCGCGCCAGCGGTCACGGTGTTGCCCACAGGTCCTCCAGGTCGAGCTCAGCCAGGGCGTCGGCGGCCAGGGTCCGCACCGAGGCGTCGATCGTGGCCCCGGACCCATCCCGGGCCAGCAGGCCGCCATCGGTCGAGTCGGTCACGACCGCGTCCTGCCCGAGCATGGCGCGCAGCCTCGCCTCCAGCGCCGCACGGCGCGCGGGGTCGGCAAGCAGCTGGCGCACGAGCACCTCGGCTCGGCGCACGAGCTCGTCGTACACGGCGCGGCGCTCGCGAAGGAGCCTGCTGCGCATCTCACGACGAGTCGCGGCGACCTCCGACTCCACGAGCTCGGCGCCCTCCGTGCGTCCGAGCTCGCGGGCAGCCTCCAGCTGTGTGGCGACCCACGCCTCGGTCGCGGCGAGCTCGGCAGCACCCTCCGCCTGGGCCGTTGCGACCAACCGCTCGGCCTCCTCCCGTGCACCCCGTAGGAGGGCATCACGAAGCGGAGCCAGCCCTAGAGGCAGTCCCGCCTCGGCCGGAGCGACGGCGAGCGTTGGTGCAGTCACTCGGGAAGCACCACCGTGAGCGGTGCGTCGCGCACCATACGTCGGTCGCCGAGCCAGCGTGCGACCTGCGGCGTGAGGATGAGGAGGGCGGCGTCAGCGAGAGCGGCCCAGGCCTGGAGCACCTCGGGCTCGGTGCGGACCGGCACCACGCGGGCGCCTGCGAGCCCGAACCCGGCGACCTGCTCGGGCGCCCCGAGCGCAGCGACCACTCCGGGAGCGGCACCGCGGGCTGCTCGCGCGCTCATGCCTTGCCCACGAGGATCACCGAGATGATCAGGCCGTAGATCGCGATGCCCTCGGCCAGGCCGACGATGACCATGGCCCGGCCGAACAGCTCGGGTCGCTCGCTGATGGCGGCGAGGGCGGCTGATCCCGTGTAGGCGACGGCGATGGACGCGCCGATGGAAGAGCCCGCCACAGCGACGGCCGCCCCGATCAGCGCCGCGCCGCTGGCTGGGCCTGCGGCGGTGGCGCCAGTGAGGTCCGTCGCCGCGAGCGAGGGCTGGGCACCGACCGCCACGACGAGCACCGCCGCGGCCGCGACGATGATGAACGCGTTGGCCGCGAGCAGCCAGCGCAGGCCACGGTGCGCGCTGGGCCGGGCTGAGCGCAGCAAGAGCACCACGGCGAACAGCACCGGGGGCGCGAGAAGCCAGACGAACATCAGATCTCCTGGGTGGTGAGGGGGATGTGCCACGGACGGAACGGGACGCCCTCGGCGTCGAAGACACGGGAGAACAGCTCGTAGTACTCCAGTCGCAGGGCCTGGATGCCGGCCACCAGTCCCTCCAGCGCGAAGGTCACGACGTTGCCGATGAGGAAGACCAGCGTTGCCGCCAGCAGGCCGAGCCCGCCGTCGTGCCACAGGCCCGTCGTGGCCGACCAGACGACGCCACCGAGCGCAGCGTGGGTCATGCCGAACGCCGCGAGCCGGGCGAAGGACACGATGTTGGAGCCCAGCCGCACGACCACGTCGAACAGCTCCACGCCGGCCTGCATGACGCCCGCCGCGCCACCTCCGGCCGCGACGAGCAGGCCGAGGTATGCCGCGGCGAGGCCGGCGACGGCGACCACGGCGCCGATCGCCGCCAGCCACGTGGTGTCGGCGTAGAGCCCTTCGGCGAAGGCCGCGAGACCGAGGAAGAGTGCGGCGCCGGCCAGCCCGGACGGGGCGTACAGCGCGCGGCGCCAACCCCCTTCGCGGAACCGGTTGATCGTCCCGAGGGTGTATGCCCCGGCGAGCAGGACGGCACCGATGGCGACACCGGTGACGAGCAGCTGCACGGGCTCGGCCAACGGCTGCAGCCACAGCGCGGGGAGGAGCCCGGTCGGGCCGAAGGCCTCACCGAACGCCACTCCGAACGCGATGCTCGCGAGGCCCGCGCCGAGGAGGAAGAGCCAGCCCGGCCGGTATCGCTGTAGACGAGGCCACCGGCCCCACCGCACCGTCAGTGCGGCGACGACCAGCAGCAGACCGTGCCCGGCGTCGGCGAACATCATCCCGAACATCGCGACGTACGCCAGAGCGGCCAGCACCGTGGGGTTCACATCCGCGTAGGGGACCGTCGCATAGGTCTGCACGAGCGGAGCGAGGTCACGCGAGGCGCCGGTCGTCGCGAGCAGGGTGGGCGGCTGGGCGCCAGCCGGGCGGGGGAGCGGGACGACCGCGCCGCCGTGGGGGGCCACCCGGTCCGCCAGGGCAGGCAGTGCCGCACCCGGCATCCACCCGACCAGTCCGGCAACGTGTCCGCGAGTCGAGGCGGCCTCCGACCGCGCCTCGAGCATCGCCTCCCCGGCGATCAGCTCCAGACGTCCGGCCCGTTCGCACTGGTCGAGGTCCAGTGGCGCGTGCGACAGTTCCGGCGCCAGGTCGGAGGACCGCCCGAGGCGCGCCAGTCGCTGGGCCGCCGGGGTGTCCAGCCGGTCCGGTGGAGGCGCGTCGAGCTGCACGGTCCCGGAGTCGGCGACCTCCACCAGCACCTGGCGCAGCGTCAGGCGCGGTGCAAGCAGTGCGACGCGCAGCATCACCACGGGGCTCAACGCCTCACGCCACTTCATCGAAGCCCTCCACGGTGCTGCCACTGCTCGCCGCGGCTTCCAAGGCGGCGCGGACGCGCCAGGCGTCGACGGCCATGAGTGCCACTGCGCCCACGACGCGCTCCGCCCCCGGACCGCGGTGGTGCGTGAGCACGCGGGCCTCCTGCTCGACCCGGCCCCACCAGCGGGCCTCGGCCCGCCACAGGTCGGCCGACGTGTCGATGTCCGCGAGGGCCCACGCTGCGCCAGCCGGAAGCGTCTCGCCCAACGCGCGCAGTGTCGACGCGTGCAGCGGTGCACGACCGAGCACGCGTGCTGCCGAGGTGCGGAAGGCGGGGGGCGGGGCGACGTTCTCGACCAGCAGCCCGCCCAGGGCAAGGGCCAGACCGCCTGCCGCCCACGAGGCCGCTGACGGCACCTGGGTCACGACCCGCTCGGCGAGCACCGCGCGCATGCCCAAGCCCACGGCGCGAGGGGTGGTGTCGCCGGGGTCCCCCCAGGCCGAGGCCGCCAGCACCGATCGCAGCTCGTCGGCACTGGTGGTGAGCGCGAGTCGGTTCCACGCCGTCGCCAGGCCACCGAGCCGGTAGGGCGGGGGAGCAGCGCGACCCTGCAGCCGCTGCAGGTGGTCAAGGGTGTTGGCGACCTCGAGCGAAGCAACCAGGGGCCGCAGCACCGTCACCACCCCCCGAGGTCCCCAACCGGCCAGCACACGGACGTTCCAGAGCCACGCCGCGGTGACGCCTCGTTGTGCCTCGGCGAGGTCCTGCCCGAGTCGGACCTGGCGTCCGTATGCCGTGTGCTCGAGGATCGACAGTCCCTCGTCCAGCGAGGTGCTTGCGGCGAGGACGGCGACATCGCTGCGCCCCAGGCGTCGACGCGTCATGGCCTGCGCCCTGACGCTGATCGCCACCCAGCCCGCGTTCATCGCGGTCCGTCGGTCGCCCCGGTGCACAGGGCCTCGACCGCCGTCGAGACCTGCACGAGGTAGCGCGGCATGAGGGACTCCGCCCGAGCCCTGAGGGCGACCACCTGGTCCTCGATCTCTCCGCCCTGGGCACTGTCGAGGGCACCGCCGGGCCCGAGGGCGCGGTCGTGCGCCGCCGCGGCGGCCATCGCGCGCTCGGCCTCGGCC